>NZ_JBEXHP010000008.1:0-136203 GCF_040607895.1 Micromonospora sp. NPDC005220 | reverse complement strand
CGCGGCGTTTCTTCTCATTAACTTCAACAACAACCGCGTGGAGCGGGGCCGCCCCGGGGCCGCCCCGGGGCCGCCCCGGGGCCGCCCCGGGGCCGTCCCGGGGGGTGGGGTGGGTTACCAGTTGGTGGAGTTGGGGAGCTTGGGCCAGGGCTTCTCCAGCGGCTTGATCAGGTACGCGATGCCGCCGGAGCCGCCGGAGACGCCGCCGCTGGCGTTGGTGCGCTTGGTCCGTAGCCAGATCTGCTCGAACTGCGCACGCTTGTAGACGTTGCGCACCACGTCGTTGCTGGACGAGGCCGGGTCGTTGACGATCACGTCGCCGTCGGCGGTGAAGCCGACCACCACGAAGAGGTGCCCGGAGGTGCCGTAGTTCGCCCCGTCCAGCTCGCTGGCGAGGAAGGACTGGCTGGTCACGACGGGGATGCCGGCGGCGATGAAACGTTCCAGCTCGTCCAGCGAGTGCAGCCGGGTCACCCGGCCCTCCAGCCCGGGGAAGCTGGCCGCGTACGCGGTGTTGAACGGCCAGTTGCCCGCGCCGTCGTACGCGTAGTCGTAGGTCATCCGGGCGGCGTGGTTGACCGTCGGGTCGGGGTAGGTCGGGTCCACCCAGGAGGTGTCGGCCGCCGACGGTTTGCGGCCCCAGTACTCGACCACCATCTCCGTCGAGGTGGGCGAGCACCACGCCTCGCCGCCGCCGTCGTACTCGGGGTAGTGCCCGGCGTGCACGTTCTGCGAGTAGCGCGGCACCGGTAGCTCCCGGCCCCAGGCGATGTGTCCGGCGCTCGGCGGCACGGTGAACCGGTCCGGCACTGTGGAACTCATCGCGCCCAGCATCCGGACCACCGGCGCGGCGCTCTGCCCGGGTGCCCGGTAGAGGGTCAGTTTGAGCTGGTACGACCGCAGCAGCACGCCGGCGCTGGCGTCGTCGATGCTGAAGGTGTCGGTCCAGATCGTCGACCAGGGGTCGCCCTGCCGGTTGACGCTGGTCCGCTTGATGTCGGCGTCGCCGGACGCCCAGCGACCCAGCACGTACCACGGGGTCTGGTCGCCGCTGGTGTAGTTGCCCTGCATCTCCACCTGGATCCAGGTGCCGGCGGGGGTCTCCGCGTTCCAGGAGGCGATCAGCTCGGTGGCGTCGAACCCGATCCGGGTCACCGGCGAGGTCCAGGTGCCGTACTCCCAGCTGCGGGTGGCGCCGGTGTGCGGGTCCGCGTACTCGATGGTGCCGGCCGGGCGGGCCAGGGTGACGCCCGCGCGGGCCCCGGGCACGACGCGGGTGCCGGCCTGGCTGCCCCGGTGCCAGTCGGCGGGCCCGGACCAGTCCTGGTAGGTGATCAGCTCGTCGTGAACGGGGGCGGGCGGGTGGGCTGCCATCGCGGGCGCGGCGGTGGTGAGCAGGGTGAGCGTGTTGACGCCGGCGAGGGCGGCCGCGCGCAGGCGGGATCTGGCCATGGGTGCTCCGCGGTGTCGAGGGGGCATCGTCGCTGGTCAGTTTTCCGCTTGGAGGGAAGTTTCGCCAGATGTTGATAGGTGGAAAATCATTGCCGCCGTGATGATCCCCTTGGGATGCATAAGACAGCGATCAATATTGATATGACCATGTGACAGGTGGTGAAGTGTCCTTCACCGAGCGGGATCTCCCGCCCATCGAGGAGGTAGTCCATGGCCCTCCGCACGCCCATCCCCCTCCGCCGTGTCCTGGTGCTCGCCGTCGTCACCGGGCTGGGCATCGTCACCGTCGCCGCCGGTCCGGTCAGCGCCCGACCGGCACCGGACCGCACCGCAGAGCCGGCCGCCACCGGTTACCGGGTGCTCGGGCCCCGGACCCTCGCCGACCGCAACGCGGTGGCCCGCACCGGAGCCGCCATCGACTACTCCGAACACGGGGTGCTGCACATCTCGGCCACCGCGGGCGAGGCCGCCGCGATCGGCAAGCTCGGCTTCCGGCTGGAACCGCTCGCCCCGCCCCCCAGCGCCGAGCGCGGCGCCGGCGAGATCGGCACCATGGCCTTCCCACCGGCCGACTCCAACTACCACGACTACGCGGAACTGACCGCCGTCGTGAACCAGGTCGTCGCCGACCATCCGGCGATCGCCCGCAAGATCAGCATTGGTTCGTCGTACGAGGGCCGAGACCTGATGGCGGTGAAGATCTCCGACAACGTCGGCACCGACGAGAGCGAGCCGGAGATCCTGTTCAACTCCCAGCAGCACGCTCGGGAGCACCTGACCGTCGAGATGGCGATCTACCTGCTCAACCTCTTCACCGACAGCTACGGCAGCGACTCCCGGATCACCAACATCGTCAACAGCCGCGAGATCTGGATCGTGCCGACGGTCAACCCGGACGGCAGCGAGTACGACATCGCCACCGGCTCGTACCGGTCCTGGCGTAAGAACCGGCAGCCCAACAGCGGCTCGTCCAACGTCGGCACCGACCTGAACCGCAACTGGGGCTACAACTGGGGTTGCTGCGGCGGCTCGTCCGGCACCACCTCGTCGGAAACCTACCGCGGCCCGTCGGCGTTCTCCGCCCCCGAGACGCAGGCGCTGCGCAACTTCGTCAACGGCCGGGTGGTCGGCGGTGTGCAGCAGATCAAGGCCAACATCGACTTCCACACGTACTCGGAGCTGGTGCTCTGGCCGTACGGCTACACCACCGCGAACACCGCGACCGGGATGAACGCGGACCAGTACAACACCTTCGCCACCATCGGTCAGCAGATGGCGGCCACCAACAACTACACGCCGGAGCAGTCCAGCGACCTCTACATCACCGACGGCGACAGCCTCGACTGGATGTGGGCCACCCACAACATCTGGGCGTACACCTTCGAGATGTACCCGGGCTCGTCCGGCGGCGGCGGCTTCTACCCGCCCGACGAGGTCATCCCGGCGCAGACCTCGCGCAACCGGGAGGCGGTGCTGATCCTCAGCGAATACGCCGACTGCCCGTACCGGGCCATCGGCAAGCAGGCGCAGTACTGCGGCGGTGGCGGCACCACGGTCTGGTCGGACACCTTCGAGACCGCCACCGGCTGGACCATCAACCCGTCCGGCACCGACACCGCCACGGCGGGCGCGTTCGAGCGGGGCGCCGCCCAGGCGACCACGTCCTCCGGAGCCAAGCAGCTCACCCCGTACGCCGGGTCCAACGACCTGGTCACCGGCGCGGCGGCCGGTTCGGCGGCCGGTGACTACGACGTCGACGGCGGGGTGACCAGCGCCCGGTCCCCGGCGGTGACCCTGCCGTCGTCCGGCACGCTGACCCTCTCGCTCGCCTGGTACCTGGCGCACGGCTCGAACGCCTCGTCGGCGGACTACCTGCGGGTGAGCGTGGTGCACAACGGCGGCACCACCGCGCTGCTCACCCAGGCCGGCGCGGCCAGCAACCGCAACGGAAGTTGGGCGGTAGCGAACCTCAACCTCACCCCGTACGCCGGCCAGTCGGTCCGCGTGCTCGTCGAGGCCGCTGACGCGTCCGGAGCCAGCCTGGTGGAAGCGGCTGTGGACAACGTCACCATCACGTCCTCCTGATCGGGTGGGGCCCCGTCCCGCCCCGGCGGGGCCCCACCACCCGCTCCCGAGCCTCCAGATATGGGACATATCCCCACGGTGGTGCGGTCCGGTCGATCGTCAAGCGCCGATCGACCCTTGATCGATCCGGCATTTCCTGGCGGTGCGCTACCGTCTTAGCGACCAGTCCGCAGCGAAGCCGGTGCTCAACCCGGCGCTGTCCCGCAACTGTGATGCCCCACCGGCCGGTGGGGACGAGCCAGGTCGCCTACGGATCGGTCGCGATACGCGCTCTCGAGGAAGGGCGCCTCGTGGGCGGGCGTACGAAAGTCCCTGTCGGCGAAGCACCACACTCCTCGACCGACAGGAGGCCCCTATGTTCAGACGTACCCCTCGGCTCTTCGCGGCGACCCTCGCGGTCGCCGCGCTCGCCCTCGGCGCCTGCGCCGAGAAGGCCGACGACAAGCCCAGTGCCGGCACCGCGGCCGCCGCATATCCGGTGACGGTCGGCGCGCTCACTCTCGACAAGCGCCCCGAGAAGATCGTCGTGTTGTCGCCCACCGCCACCGAGATGCTCTTCGCGATCGGTGCCGGCCCGCAGGTGACCGCCGTCGACGACCAGTCGAACTACCCGGCCGACGTACCGAAGACCGACCTCTCCGGCTTCCAGCCGAACGCCGAGGCGATCGCCGGTAAGAACCCCGACCTGGTGGTGCTCTCCGACGACCGCAACAAGGTCGTCGAACAGCTCACCAAGCTGAAGATCCCGGTGTACCAGACCCCGGCGGCGACCACGCTCGACGACTCGTACCGGCAGATCACCGAGCTGGGCACGCTCACCGGGCACGCCGACCAGGCCACCGACGTCACCACCCGGATGAAGGACGACATCGCCAAGCTGGTCAAGGACCTGCCGCAGCGCGCCGAGAAGCTCACCTACTTCCACGAACTGGGCCCGGAGCTGTACACCGCGACCAGCAAGACCTTCATCGGCTCGCTCTACAGCCAGGCCGGCCTGACCAACATCGCCGACCCGGCCGACGCGGACGGCAAGAACTTCGGCTACCCGCAGCTCTCCCAGGAGTTCGTCGTCAAGGCCGACCCGGACTTCGTCTTCCTGGCCGACGCCAAGTGCTGCCAGCAGAACGCCGACACGGTCAAGGCGCGCAGTGGCTGGGCCGGCCTCACCGCGGTGAAGAACAACCAGGTCGTCGCCCTGGACGACGACATCGCCTCGCGCTGGGGCCCACGGGTCGTGGACCTGCTCCGGGTCATCATCGACGCGGTCGCCAAGGTGCCCGCGTGACCATCGTCCGTCGGTGACCGGGTCGCGACAGATGTCCGACCCGGCACCACCCGATCAGCCGGCCGGGCCGCCGCCTGCGGCACGGCCGGCTGGGCTGCTCTCTACGACTCGGCCGGCGGGGCCGCGCACTGCGTCCCGGCCCGCCGGGCTGCGGAAGCGCTGGCTGGTCGCCGGGGTGTTCGCGGTGCTCGTCGCGCTCGTCGTCGGGGTGTCGCTCGGCCCGGTGAGCCTGCCCCCGGGCAGCGTCGCCGCCGAGCTGCTCAACCTGCTTCCCGGGGTGCACCTGGACAGCGGGCTGACCGAGCGCGAAATCGCGATCGTCACCGAGCTGCGCCTGCCCCGGGTGGTGCTGGGCCTGCTCGTCGGTGGTCTGCTCGCCCTCGCCGGTGGTTGCTACCAGGGCGTGTTCCGCAACCCGCTGGCCGACCCGTACCTGCTCGGGGTGGCCGCCGGCGCCGGCCTCGCGGTCACCGCGGCGATCGCCCTCGGCGGCGGCGGTCGGCAGGGCACGCTCTCCGGGCTACCGATGACCATTCCGCTGGCCGCGTTCGCCGGTTCCCTGCTCGCCGTCACGATGACCTACGTGCTCGGCGCGGCCGGCGGGCGACGCGGGTCACCGGCGATGCTGATCCTGGCCGGGGTGGCGGTCTCCGCGTTCCTCTCCGCCGGGCAGACCTACCTGCTGCAACGAAACGCCGACAGCATCCAGCCGGTCTACTCCTGGCTGCTCGGCCGGCTGGCCACCGCCGGTTGGCACGACGTGCTGCTGGTGCTGCCGTACGCCGCCCTGACCACAGTGGTGGTGCTGCTGCACCGCCGCGAGCTGGACGTCCTCGCGGTCGGCGACGACGAGGCACGAAGTCTCGGCCTGCACCCGCAGCGCACCCGCTACCTGCTGATCGCAGCTGCCTCCCTGGGCACCGCGGCGGCGGTCTCCGCGACCGGGCTGATCGGCTTCGTCGGCATCATCGTGCCGCACACCGTCCGGCTGCTCGCCGGATCCAGTTACCGGGTGATCCTGCCGATGTCACTGCTGTTCGGCGGCGCGTTCCTGGCGCTGACCGACGTGGTGGCCCGCACCGCCGCCGCTCCGGCCGAGGTGCCGATCGGAGTGGTGACCGCCCTGCTGGGCGGCCCGTTCTTCGTCCTCGTACTGCGGACCGCCCGGCGAGTGCTCACGTGAGCCGCGAATCCACCGCCGGTGCAGCGGCCGTCGGTGCCTCCGCCGCCGGTGCGCCGGCCGTCGAGGTGCGCGGGCTGCATGTCGACCTCGGTGGCACGCCGATCCTGAGCGGCGTCGACCTCACCGTCGCCGCCGGCGAGTGGGTCACCGTGATCGGCCCGAACGGCGCCGGCAAATCGACACTGTTGCGCGCCGTCGGCGGCCTGCTGCCCGCGCCGGGGGCGATCACCCTCTTCGGTACGCCGAGTGCCGCGCTGCGCCGTCGGGACCGGGCCCGGGTGGTGGCCACGGTGGCCCAGTCCCCGGTGGTGCCGCCGGGCATGTCGGTGCTGGACTACGTGCTGCTCGGCCGCACCCCGTACATCCCGACCCTGGGCCGGGAGTCAACCGCCGACGTCGACGCCGTGCACGAGGTGCTGGGGCGGTTGGACCTCACCGGCTTCCACCGTCGCGAACTGGCCACCCTCTCCGGCGGCGAACGGCAGCGGGTGTTCCTCGCCCGGGCGCTCGCCCAGGGCGCGACGCTGCTGCTGCTCGACGAGCCGACCAGCGCGCTCGACATCGGGCACCAGCAGGACGTGCTCGAACTCGTCGACCAGCTGCGCCGCGAGCACGGCCTGACCGTCCTGGCCACGATGCACGACCTGTCCCTGGCCGGTGAGTACGCCGACCGGATGGTGATGCTCGCCGGCGGTCGGGTGGTGGCCGCCGGGACCCCGCCCGAGGTGCTGACCGAGGAGCTGCTCGCCACCCACTACCGGGCCAGCGTCCGAGTGGTGCCCGGTGCCCACGGCCCGCTGGTGGTCCCCGTCCGCCCCACCCGCCGCTGAGCTCGCGGGCGCCGGGTCAGGGGCCCAGGTCGATGACGGAGAAGAGGGCGCCCTGGGGGTCGCGGAGGGCGGCGAAGCGGCCCGCCGGGATGTCCCGGGGCGGGACCAGGATCGTTCCGCCCAGCTCGGAGGCGCGGGCCGCGGCGGCGTCCGCGTCGGCCACCGCGAAGTACACCGTCCAGTACGCGGGCAGGTCGGCCGGGAAGTCGTCGGCCAGCGGCGGCATCATCCCGGCGACGATCTGCGTCCCGAGCCGCCACCCGGTGTACGTCATCGCGCCCACCGCCTGGTCGTCCGGCTGCCAGCCGAACACCAGCTCGTAGAAGACCTTGGCGCCCTCGGGGTCGGGGGTGACCAGCTCGTTCCAGCTCATCGCGCCCGGCACGTTGAACACCTCGGCACCGGCCATGGCCAGCGGCTGCCAGACGCTGAACGTGGCGCCGGCCGGGTCGGCGAAGACCGCCATCCAGCCCCGGTCGAAGACCTCGAACGGTGGTACGACGACCTGCCCGCCGGCCCGTTCGACCCGGCCGGCGACCAGCTCCGCGTCGTCGGTGGCGAGGTACGTCGACCAGATCGGAACCTGGTCCGGGACCGCCGGCGGGCCGGCGCCGGCCACCGGTTTGCCGTCGAGCAGGAAGACCGTGTAGCCGCCCGCCTCGGGCTCCGGCGTGACCTGGCCGGTCCAACCGAACAGCTCCGGGTAGAAGCGCCGGGCGTCGGTCAGGTCCGGGGTGGCCAGGTCGGCCCAGCAGGGCGTACCCGGCGGGACGGTGCTCACGTCAAGACCCCTCTCGACCTGGGCGGCCACGGCGACCCCCTGCCGGAATCCTGGCACCGTCCCGCCGCGCACCGTGCCGAAAACGGACGAATCGTCAGCTGAACCGGCGACCCTCGTCCCGCCGGTACGCCCAGCCGGCGAGCGCCGCGAGCAGCACCACCCAGACGCCCAGCATGATCATTGCCAGCGGCTCGACGCGGTAGTCGCCGACCGCCGACCACATCAGCTCGGCCGCGCCCCGGGTGGGCAGGAAAGGCGCGATCGTCTCGATGAACCCGGGTGCGTCACCCGGCGCGGAGAGCAGGCCGCCGCCGAACGCGAGCGGCAGGAAGACCACCTGCGCCACCACGATCGCCGCCTTGCTGGGCAGCGAGTAACCGATCGCGAGGCCCATCAGCGTGAACGGCACCGAGATGACGGCCACGGTGCCGACGGTCAGCAGGAACGCCGCTGGGGTGATCTCGGCCGCGGTCAGCGTCGCGCCGATCACCACGACCGGGATCAGCGAGAGGTAGGTCAGCGCCAGGCCGGCCAGCACACGGCCGGCGAACCGGGGCGCGGGCCCGGCCGGCAAGGTCCGGGTGTACGGGTTCCAGGGCTGGTCGCGGTCCTCGGCGACACCGACGCCGTACTGGAAGATGTTGGCGCTCATCACCGAGAAGGTGACCATCGACGCGGTGGCGAAGGTGGCGCCGGCCGAGTCCTCGCCGGCGAACGGCACCACGAAAAAGATCATGGCGGCGGCCGGGAAGAAAGCGCTGCCGACGACGGCCACCGGAATCCGGATGATCTCCAGGAGTTGGTAGCGGGCGTGAACCAAAGCGAGCTGCACGGTGGCCTCCTCAGACGGCGGTGGGTCGGCCACCGGTAACGGCGGTGGTGGTCTGGCCGCCGGTGGCAGCGGTGGCGGATTGGCCGCCGGTGGTGGTGGTGGACTGGCCTTCGGTGGCCGGCTGGTCCCCGGCGGGCGTGTCGCCGCTGGTGATGGCGAGGAACGCCTCCTCGAGCGAGGTGGGTCGTACCTCCAGGTCGGTGAACGGGGTTCGGGCCGTGACCAGCGCGCGGACCAGTTCGTCGGCGTCGGTGGTGAGCAGGTGCAGCCGACCGTCGACCCGTTCGGTGCGCACCACCCCGGGCAGGTCGGGCAGGTGGTCGGCGACCAGGCT
Organism: Micromonospora sp. NPDC005220; assembly: GCF_040607895.1. NCBI lineage: Bacteria > Bacillati > Actinomycetota > Actinomycetes > Micromonosporales > Micromonosporaceae > Micromonospora > Micromonospora sp. NPDC005220. The sequence goes on along the minus strand of NZ_JBEXHP010000008.1, from coordinate 127,421 downwards.
GACCCGGCGTACGCCGACGATGCCGCGCACCGCGTCCACGGTGTCGTCGGCGAGCACCCGGCCCTGCCCGATGACCACCACCCGGTGCGCGAGCGCCTCCACCTCCTCCAGGTAGTGGCTGCTCAACAGCACGGTGCCACCGTCGGCGTGGAAGGCCCGGATCGCTTCCCACAGGGTGTGCCGGGCTGCCACGTCCAGGCCCGTGGTCGGTTCGTCGAGCAGCACCAACCGGGGTCGGCCGACGAATGCCAACGCCACCGCCAACCGCCGACGCTGCCCCCCGGAGAGGCCCCCGGTCTGGCGTCGGGCGAGGTCGCCCAGGCCGAACTGGTCGAGCAGTTCACCGCGGGGCACCGGGTCCGGGTAGTGCGCGGAGACGAAGTCGACCACCTCGCCGACGCGCAGCGTGCCGGGCAGACCGGTCTCCTGCGGGGTGACCCCGATCTGCCGCCGGTTCGCCGGGTCGCGGGGGTCACCACCGAACAGCTCGACCCGCCCCGAGCTGGGGCGGCGCAGGCCCACCAGCAGGTTCATCAGGGTGCTCTTGCCGGCGCCGTTCGGCCCGAGCAGGCCGACCAGCTCACCGGCCCGGACTTCCAGGTCGACGCGGTCGAGGGCGAGGACGTCGCCGTACCGGCGGCTGGCCTGGTCGGCGCGGGCGAGGGTCATGACTGCTCCTTCGACGGGGTGGGGCCGAGCAGGGCGCGGATCGATTCGGTGTACTCCTCGAACGCCAGCCGGCCTCGCCGGCTGAGCCGGACCAGGGTCGCCGGGGTGCGTCCACGGTGGGTCTTGCTGATCTCCACGTAGCCGGCGTCCTCGAGCTTGCGCAGATGCACCGAGAGGTTGCCGGCGGTCATCGCGAGCAGCTCCTGCAAGCGGGGGAACGCGATTTTGTCGCCGTCGTTGAGGGCGGAGAGGCTGGCCACCACCCGCAGCCGGGCCTGCGCGTGAATGACCGGATCCAGCTCGGTCACGGCTGCTGTCGCTGTCGCCGCTGCTGTCGCTGGCGCGCGAGCGCGCCGGCCACCAGGATTCCGCCGCCGCCGGCCACCGCCACGACCAGCGCGTGCCAGCCCGGCCCGGCGATCGCGCCGATCAGGTTGATCACGCTGATCCAGACGCCCAGCCGGAACAGGTCCCGGTCCAGCCAGATCGCCCCGCCGGCCATGTGCAGCGCGCCGGTCAACCCGACGGCGGTGGCCGACCAGAGCAGCGCCGCCTCGTCGTGCGGCAGGTGTTCGGAGATCCGGCCGAGCCCGGCGTAGACGCTCACCGAGCCGAGAGCCCACGCATACCCGTACCACTGACCACGCCGGGCGGAGTCGCCGATCACCTGGCCGTAGGCCCGCATGCTGGCCACCGCCTGGATCGCTCCGGCAGCCGCGAGCAGTACGAAGAGGACGGTCAGCGGTAGCCAGCTCGGCAGTTGGACCAGCGCCTGCTCACCCGGGGTGAACCGGAGGAAGAAGAGCCCGAAGCCAACCAGCCAGGCGACACCCCACGGCCAGTAGAGCAGGCGGGCGTCGGGATCGAGCCGGCGTACCGTCGCGGACTGTTGGTCCTGGATCAGCCGGAGCGCGGCCGCCGCGTCGGTGGGTGGTGAATCATCGTCGGGGTTCACGCAAACTACTTTACGGCACAAAGTCGAGGCGGGGTGTCCCCGTCACGACAGGTGGGGCCTTGGTCGCGGCGAGCAGTGCCTATCGTGGGGAGTCCTGGCGACCGATCCGTCGCACCGGCCACAGGGGAGGTTCGTGGCAAGCCCGAGCAATGAGCTGGAGGCTTTGGTGCACATCGCCGAGCACGAGGGGCACCGATGACGGTCGACGAGAGCCAGGCGCGGTACGTCGAGGGGATCACCCGACTGATACCGGCCGACGAGCGGGTACGCGCGGTGGCCAAGGTCCGAGCCGGCGAAGGGCTGACCCCGGCCCCGCCCACGCAGCCGTCGGCGCCACCCGCCGCTGGTGGGCCGAGCGTCCTGAGTGTCCTGCTCAACGTGCTGTCACCGAACATCACCTTCGGTCGGGCGGACAACGCCGTCGACTGGCTCGTCTTCGGTGTCGGAGGTCGCGGCGCACCAGACTCCCAGGCATCAGTACTGCACCGGGCCCTGACCGCGGCGACGACGGGCTCCGGCATCCGTTACCTGGTACTGGGCGTCACCGACCAGCGGCTGCTGCTCGGCGCGACCGCACCCGTCGGCCTGCTCTCCAGCTCGACGGCGGACGAACGGGCTCAGGCCGACATCGAACTGCTCGGGTCGGTGCCGCGCACGACCGTCACCGCCCGGTTCGGCAGGTACCGGTTGAACTGGAAGCGGCTGCGAATCGACTTCGCCGACGGGTCGTGGCTGTCGTTCCACGTGCCGCTGGCCGACTCCGGCCGCCCACTGCGCGAGATCGCGGCGGCCCTGTCAGCCGGCTGACCCGCCGACGAGCGGGGCGGGCAGTGGCGCGACGTGCAGCACCGCCAGCCGGGACACCGCCCGGGTGAGCACCACGTACAGCCGGTGCAGCCCGCGTGGCTCGGCCGCGACGATCGCGGCCGGCTCGACCACCACCACATGGTCGTACTCAAGGCCCTTGACCAGCGTCGCCGGCACCACGGTGACCCGCTCCGCGGCCGTTACGTCGTCGGCGGTTGCGGTCTCCACCCCGGCCTCGGCCAGCGCCGCGCGCAGCCCGTCGACCGCGTCATCCGCGGCGATCACACCGACCGAGCCGTCGTGCGCGAGCGCCGCGCGCACCTCGGCCACCGTCGCCGAGGTCAGGTCGGTCACCGTACGCACGTCCAGGCCGCCGTCGCGGCGCAGCGACTCGGCCGGCGGTACGTCCACCGCGAGCGCCGGGAGCAGCAGGTTCGCGAATGCGACGACCGCGGCGGGCACCCGGAAACCGACTGTCAACGGGACCACCACCGCGTCCGGCTTGCCCAGGTGGGCAAGGGACTCCTTCCAGTCCGACGCCGCCCACGGCGCGGTGCCCTGGGCGAGGTCACCCAGGAGCGTGACCGAGCCGTGCTCGCTGCGCCGGGCGATGGCCCGACACTGCATCGGGGAGAGGTCCTGCGCCTCGTCCACCACCACGTGCCCGAACCCGGAGAGCCGTTCCAGCAGCCCGGTCGCCTCGTCGATCAGCACCGCGTCGGCGGCGGTCCAGCGGGTCGCCTTCGGGGTACGGGCCGGCTTGGCCCAGCTCAGCTGCGCCTGCTCGGCTTCGCTGAGCAGCCCGTCCGCCGCGGCGGCGAGCCGGTCCGGGTCGGAGAACAGGCCGTGCACCAGCCCTTCCGGGGTGAGCGCCGGCCAGACCGCGTCCAGGAAGTCGAGCACCGGCCGGCACCGGCTCATCCGGCGTAGCCAGGCATCGCTCGGCGACTCCGCACGCCGCGCCTCGGCCTGCCGTTGCAGCAGGCTCACCACCCGCGCCTGGACGCGTTCCCGACCCGTGCCGTACGGCAGCCCCTCCCGGCGGGTCTCCTCGACGATCCGGTGCAGCGGCTCCACCCCGATCCGCCAACGGAACGAGCCGTCCGACACGGTGATCGAGTCGGTCGGGGTGCCGATCCGTGCCTGCACCGCGCGCCGCAGCACACTCGCCATCCGCACGTCGTGTTTGAGCGCGGCCACCGCCGGCGACTCGACCGCCCGAACCGGCACCCGAGAGATCAACTCCTCCACCGTGGCCTGCTCGACCTCGACCTCACCGAGCGCCGGCAGCACCGCCGCGATGTACGACAGGAAAGCCCGGTTCGGCCCGACGATCAGCACACCCGCCCGCCGCAACCGCTCCCGGTGCAGATAGAGCAGGTACGCCGCCCGGTGCAGACCCACCGCCGTCTTCCCGGTACCCGGCGCGCCCTGCACACAGATCGAGTCGGCCAGGTCAGCCCGGACCAGCTCGTCCTGCTCCGGCTGGATCGTGGCGACGATGTCCCGCATCGGCCCGACCCGCGGACGCTCGATCTCGGCGGTGAGGATCCGACTGGTCGTACCGAGTTCCTCGCCCCGATCCAGCCGCTCATCCTCGAAGCTGGTCAGCACACCGTTGCTGAACCCGAACCGACGCCGGACCGCCACCCCCTGCGGATCCCGCACACTCGCCCGGTAGAACGAGCGGGAAACCGGCGCCCGCCAGTCCAGCACCAACGGCTCGCCACGCTCATCGGTGACGTGCCGCCGCCCCACGTGATACCGCCGCCCGTCATGATCACCGGTGGTGTCGGGCGCGGTCGGGTCGCTCGTGGTCCTGCTGGCTGTGGTTCTGTCGTTGTCCGGGCTGCCGTGGTCGGCGGTGCCGTGGTCGGTGGTGCCGTGGTCGGCGGTGCCGTGGTCGGCGGTGCCGCTGTCCGTGACGCCGTGGTCGACGGTGCCGTGGTCGGTGGTGCCGCTGTCGGTGGTGCCGTTGTGCGTGGTGCCGGCGAAGTCGAGGCGGCCGAAGAAGAGCGGTGTGGTCGGGTCGTCGGCCAGCTCGGCGACCCGGCGGGCCAGGGTGCGGCCGAGTGTCTCGGCCGCGTACGCGTCGCCGGCCACCTGGTCACCGGTGGCGAAGAGAGACTCGGCCCGCTCCCGCATCCGAGCCAGCGCCGCCCGGGAGGTGGTGAGGTGCGCGCGTTCGGCGGCCAGGTCCGCGTCGAGGTCGGTGGCGAGGTCGGTGGCGAGCTGGGGGTCGAGGTCAAGTGCGGGCATGCTGACGTCCCATCGTTCACATCTGCTGCGCGCTCGCGTGTCCGGGGGCGGATGGCCGGCCGCCCGGCGCGAAGACGTCCGTTCCGGTGCAGCTCACCTCGGCCGTCAAGCGGCCTGCAACCATACGCTCCCCAACCCGCCTCAGCCAGCGAATTACCGACGCGGCCACCCATCCGATACGGCGGTTGCCCGGTACGGAGTCGCCATGCTGCGCCCAGGGTCGTTTCTCCCGCGCCAGCCCTCCGGCCGGCTCTCGCGCCGCGCTTGTCATGCCGCGCCCGCCGTGCACCGTGATCAACTCGGCTTTCATGAAATCGCGGTGTCTGGGCCGGTGCGACGCCCCGTTTTCCAGGAAGCCGAGTCGATCACCGGGAGACGCGGCGTGGCGGCAAGGGTCAGTGGGGTTTTCAGGGGGTTGTCGTGCTCAGCGTTATCCCGCCCGGCTGCTGATCGTCCGGTCGCGGTGCGGGACGCAATCGTCGGCGGCGTGGGTGTGGTCGGCGGCATCAGCAGCGCCGGTGGTAGAGGTTGCGACGCGGGGTGCGCAGCGGGTCGAGCCAGCTGGGCGGGAGGAAGTCAGGCCGGCCGTCCGCTGCGATACGGACCGTCCAGTCGCCGCGGTGGATGAACCGGTGGTGGTAGCCGCAGAGCAGCACCGCATTGCCCAGCGCCGTCACCCCACCGTCGGCCCAGTGTCGGATGTGGTGGCCATCGCACCATCTCGGCGGCCGATCACAACCGGGAAAGGCGCAACCCCCGTCGCGCAGGACCAGCGCGCGCCGCAGTGGGCCGGTGAAGAGCCGGCGCTGGCGACCGACGTCCAGGACCTGGCTGTTGCCGTCGAGCACGACTGGCAGCACACCGGCGTCGCAGGCCAGGCGGCGGACCGCGCCGGGCGTGAGGCGCGTGCCGGTCTCCAGTGTCCCGGCGTGTACGCCGTTGACCAGCGCGTCCAGCGCCACGGTCACCACCAGCTGAGGACGGTCGCCGCCGTTGTCGGGCAGCTGACCGGTGCGTAGCGCCAGTCGGCAGATTTCGCCCAATGCGTCGGCGCGGCGCTGACCAGGACTGCGGTCATCGTGCTCACCGGCTGGGGCGCAGAGCGGATCGATCGCCTCGCGCAGCAGGCTCGCGGTTTCGGTGTCGAGGTTGCCGCTGAGGCGTACCTGCCCGTTGTGCTGCTCGGAGAGCGTGACGTGCCGACGGGCCTCGGCCCGCTCGGTGGCCCGCTCAAGTGCCTTCAGCTCAGCCTGCTCGGCCAGTTCCGGGGCGACGTGCGTGAGGACTCGCTCACCGAGCCGGCTCAGGCTGGTCGGATCGAAACGGTCTGCCCAGGTAACCAGCAGTTGGGTGGCCTTGTCCGCTACGTCGGGACCGGCTTCCACCGGGAGGGCGGCGATCGTCTCGGCCACCACCCGACCCTGCTCGACGGTGATGGCACCGCTGAGCAGCGCGTCGCGCACCGCTGGCGGGGCGGCGTCGATGGTGGCGGCGAGCTGAACCAGCTGACGCGCACTGCGACCGGAGAGCCGGAGCCGCTCCCGCAGCCAGACTGCGGTGGACGAGGCACCTTGGGCGACCGCCACCCCGCGACCGTCCAACTCGCGGACCAGACCGAGCTGAACGGCGGCCAACCGCTGCGCCAGCAGCTGAGTCGCGTCGAGAGAAGCAAGTAACTCGTCATCGGAGAGCCCCCAGAGCGCGGTCTCGGTGCAGTCGTCAACCGCACCGCCCACCTGCGCCAACGCCTCCAACATGAGACCACACTAGAACTGATGTACGACACTTTCAGGCTCGCGTTGATCGATGGGTCGAACCAGTTTCGTCGATCACTGCGAACCACCCCATGCGCCGCGCTCGCCCTTGCCGCGCTCACACTCCCAGCGCGCCCGCCGGGTCGAGGCCCGCCTCCCTTGCCGCGCCTACCTCCCGCTCCGCGCCCATTTCCCGCTCCGCGTCGATCTCCCGCGCCGCGTCGATCTCCCGCGCCGCGTCGATCTCCCGCGCCGCGCCGATCTCCCGCTCCGCGCTCGCGACGTGCCCGCTGGCGCCGCCAGGTCCCGGTCAACTCGGCAAGCTTGCTGCCGCTGGTTGCGGGCGTGGCGGACGCGCGGGGGTCCGAGCGGGACGTGGGGGTGATGGCAGGTGAACCGACCTGCCGGGATCATGGGCCTATGACCGAGGCTCGCCCCGATTCGCGCCGGATGACGATCAGTGACCCGCAGGTGATGCGGGCGATGGCTCATCCGGCCCGGATCGCGATCATGGAGTACCTGAACAGTCGCGAGAGCGGTGGGACCGCCACCGAGTGTGCCGAGATCGTCGGGCTGTCGCCGAGCGCAACCAGTTATCACCTGCGTGCGTTGGCCAAGTTCGGGCTGGTGGAGCAGGCACCGAGTCGGGGGGACGCGCGCGAGCGGCTGTGGCGCGTACCGACTTTGAGCGTAATGGTCGAGGCGGGTCGTGATGCCGGGCCTGAGGCGCGTGCGGCCGAGCAGGCGCTGGTGGAGGCGCAGGCCGTCCGGGACTTGGAGCGGACCCGAGACTGGCTGCGGCGCGCCGGGAATGAGCCTGCCGAATGGTACGACAACGCGCTGTTCAACGACTCGCTGCTGCTGCTCACCGCCGACGAGTTGGCCGAGCTGAACGCGGCGGTCCTGGCGCTGCTCCGGCCGTACCACCCACGGCGGCGGCACGGTGATCCGCCGTCGGGGGCGCGCACTGTTGCTGTGCAGTACCGGACGGTGCCGCTGGCATAGACGGGGTTGCATGAATCAGTTGTGAAGCATTATTTTCGAAGTATGTCCTTCACAACTGACGAGTCGCGCTGGCCGGACGTCTGGCTCGCCGCCGCTGCTCGGGGCACCACGATCTGCGGCGACTTCCTCGCGGCGACCGCTCTGGCGCTGGCCCTGCAAGGTGCCGGTGCCGGTGGGCTGGCCGTGTCGGGGCTGCTGCTGGCTGCCACGCTGCCCCTGGTGGTGCTCGCCCCGCTCGCGGGCCGACTCGCCGACCGGACGGACAGCCGTACCCTGCTGGTGACCATCGGGTTCGCGCAGGCCGCGATCTGCGCGCTCCTCGCCGTCGTCGAGCATCCGGTCCTGGTGGTTGGGCTCGTCACCCTGCTGGCCTGCGGGCTCGCGGTGACCCAACCCTGCCTGGCAGCGCTCTTGCCGGCGATGGTCCGTACCGCCGATCTGCCGAGAGCCAGCGCCATCAGTCAGACCGCCGGCTCGCTCGGTGCGCTCGGCGGCCCGGTGCTGGCCGGCCTGCTGGTGGGGCAGTTCGGCACCCGCGTACCGCTGCTTCTCGATGCCGCGACCTACCTGGCGCTCGTGGTCGCGGGCCTGCTGCTGCGGACCCGACGCGGCGGCCGGCGGCCCGCCGCCAGCCCGACCGCCGCGAGCAGCGGGGCCGCCGTGAGCAGCCCGGCCGTCTCGGGCGGCGTGGCAACCCCCGGGGGTACGGAGATCAGCTGGCGGCTCCGCCGTGATCCGCTGATGCTCGTCATGGTGGTGAGCACCGCCGTGGTGATCGCGGCGATCGGCGGCATCAACGTGATCGAGGTCTTCTTCATCCGGGAGACGTTGGACGGTTCGCCCACCACGTACGGCCTGGTCAGTGCCGCATGGATGGCGGGCATGCTGCCGGGTGGCTGGCTCGCCGCCCGACTGGCCAAGCGGCTCGACGACGACGGCGCGTTGGTCCGCGGGGTGCTGGCCACCCTGGCCGTGTGCAGCCTGATGGTGCTGCTCGCGGCGACGGTGCCGGCGGCGGGTGTGCTGGTGCCGCTCTGGCTGGTGGGCGGCGCGGCCAACGGTGGCGACAACGTCTTCGCCAACCTGCTCACCGCCCGGAGGGTGCCGGAGGCGATGCGTGCTCGGGCGTACGCCAGTTATGGCGCCGCGGTACAGGGTGGCTCGATGGCGGGCTTCCTGATCGGCGGCGCGTTGCTCGCGGCCGTTCCGCCTCGGCCACTGATCGCCGGTGCCGGCGTCGTCGGGCTGCTGGTGGTGCTGGTCTTCGTGCCGGTGGTGACCCGCGCGGCACGACGGTCGTCGCTGGCCGACGCGCCGGCGGGCAGCGGGCAAGCAGCCGACGCGCCGGCGGGCAGCGGGCAAGCAGCCGACGCGCCGGCAGGCAGCGGGCAAGCAGCCGGCGCGCCGGTGGGCAGCCGGGCCAGCCGGCAATCAGCCGGGTCAAGTGCGGGGTTGGCCACTCCGGGCCGGCCCGCCGAGCCGGAGCCAGCCGTCGGGGATACGGTCGGGCCATGGCTGAGCGCATCGCACGCCCGCGGGTCGGGCACATCCAGTTCCTGAACTGCCTGCCGATCTACTGGGGTCTGATGCGCTCCGGTGCCCTGCTCGATGTCGACCTGCACAAGGACTCGCCGGACCGGTTGAGTGCGGCGCTGGTCGCCGGTGACCTCGACATCGGCCCGATCACGCTGTTGGAGTACCTGAAGCACGCCGACGAGCTGCTGCTCCTGCCGGACCTGGCGGTGGGCAGCGACGGGCCGGTGCTCTCGGTCAACATGGTCTCCACCCGGCCCCTCGCCGAGCTGGACGGTGCCCGGGTGGCTCTCGGCTCGACCTCGCGGACCGGGGTCATGCTGGCTCAGTTGCTGCTCGCCGAGCAGTACAACGTGCGGCCCGAGTATTTCCGCTGCCCGCCGGATCTGACCCAGATGCTGCTGGAGGCCGACGCCGCGGTGCTGATCGGGGACGTGGCACTGCGGGCGTACCACGAGGCGCCGCAGAAGGGCCTCACGGTCACCGACCTCGGGCAGGCGTGGCGGGAGTGGACCGGGCTGCCGATGGTCTTCGCCGTCTGGGCGGTCCGCCGGGACTTCGCCGCCGCCCACCCGGGCCTGGTCAAGGAGGTGCACGAGGCCTTCCTGCGCTCGCGGGACCTCTGCCTGGCGGAGCTGGACCAGGTCGCGGAGGCGGCGGCGCGCTGGGAGGCGTTCGACGCGGCGACGCTGGCCACGTACTTCCGGATCCTCGACTTTTCCCTTGGCGACCGGCAGGTCGCCGGGCTGCGCGAGTGGGCCCGGCGGGCCGCCGCCATCGGCGAGGCCCCGGCCCTGCCGGACGGCGGCCCCGAGTTCTTCGCCGGCTGACCGGGCTGGCCCTGGAGTCGGAACCCCCAGAACCCCGGGCCTGAGCGGCTCAGGTGCCGGGGCGGAGCAGTGCCTCGGTGATCTTCTGGCAGTTCTTCATGCCGTAGTCGTAGCCCATGTTGATCGGGTACTTGACCATCACGCCCATCGTCCAGGTGTCGCCGATGGCCAGGCAGTTGATGTGCATCTCCTGCTCCTTGGTCCGGTCGATCCACCCGTTCTTGATGGCGATGTTCTTCTGCTCGGCGGCCGGGAAGGCCTTGCGGATACCGAAGTCGCCGGCACCGCGAACCAGCTTCATCTCGTTGAGCAGCCACTTGGTCCACGTCGGCCCGGCGGCCGTGCCGGTGGCGATGCAGTTGCCCATCCGGGCGGTGTCCCGTGGGGAGAGCGCCGTCCGACTCCAGCCGCCGTCGGGGGCGACGCTGCTGTCGGTCAGCTTGCACATGGAGATGAGCCGCTTGATCGAGGCGTCCCGGCCGACCAGGTTGTAGAACTGCTCGGCCCGGGTGTTGTCGCTGTCCCGGATGATCCGGGTGGCGTCGGCGAGCTTCGCGTCGCTCGGGGTCTGGCCGGCGTCGGCGGCGCGACGCAGGTAGTCGGCGACGATCCAGGACTTGATCATCGAGGCGGTCGTGCTGGTCTCGTCCATGTTCTTCGAACCGATGATCTTTCCGGTTCGGCGGTCCAGGACGCTCCAGGCGTACCAGCCCTCGATGTTCAGATCGAGGTCCTTGGCCACGAAGGGCAGCGGCTCCAGCGACGGGCTGGGGCTCGGTGACGTCGAGGACGGCTGGCGGGCGCTGCGGTCGGTGCCGGCGCCGGTGGGGCGGTCGCTGGTGCTGGTGTTGGTGTTGGTGTTGGTGTTGGTGCCAGCATCACCCCACCTGGCCGCGGCGGACGACTCGAACGGTGAGCCGGGCAGCAGCCGCAGCGACACCAGGACCAGCCCGATCAGGATGACCGCGACGGCGATCAGCCGAATCGTGGAGGTCTCGCCGCCGCCGCGCCGGTCGCCCCGACGGGTGCCGGCCATCAGAGCTTCCCGACCGGCTGCTGCGGCACCTTGAGCGCGGCGCCCGGCTGCGGGGTGACCAGTTGGGTGGTCACACTGGCGCAGACCTTCGCGCCGTAGTCCAGACCGGTCTTGATCGGGTAGCGCAGCATCACCGCGAGGCTCCACTTGTTGGTGACGGCGAGGCAGTTGACGTGCCAGTCGCCGTCGCCGTAGATCGGGGTCCAGCCGTTCTTCATGCTGACCGGGCCCTGAGCGGTGATCGACTTCGGTAGACCGTCGATGATCCCCCAGCGGCCACCACCGGACGAAGCCTTCTGGTCCTTGGCCGCGGTGGTGCCCCTGACCTTGCTCATCTGGTCCAGCACCCACTTCGTCCACTTCGGGCCGGCGGCCTTACCGTCGGCGATGCAGTCGCCGACCCGGACCGCGTCCCGGGGAGACATCCGGGTGAAGCTCCAGAAGCCGGTGTACGGCTGGACGTTACCGCGCTTGGTGTCGGTCAGCCCGCAGATCTTGATCGCTCGCTGGATCACCGGGTCGGGGATGCTGCTCGACGAGGGCTTGTACGAGCCGCCCGCGGCGGCGTAGACCTTGTTGGCCGCCCCGTCGTTGCTGTCGATGATGGCGAGTCGAGCCGCCTCCTTCAGCGCTGCGGACGGCTCCTTGTCACCGAGCTGTCGCAGGTAGTCGGAGACGATCCATGCCTTGATCATCGACTCGGTGGAGCTGGTCGCGGTCATGTTCGGCGACCCGGAGATCTTGCCCGTCTTCCGATCCAGCAGGGCCCACGAGAAGAACTCACCCTTGAAGTTCACCGACACCGGACCGGCCGCCAGGGTGGGCGGCGGTGGCGGGGTGGGAGCGGGCGCGGCGACGCTTGACGTGCCGCCGCCACCGCCGCCGCCACTATCGTCGCTGGCGAGTCGGGCGTACGCGGTGGGGACCAGTAGGACGCCGCCGAGCACGACCGCCGTGATGGCGAGCACCAGGGTCACGCGAGATCGCATGAGTGGGTGAACTCCAGGTGTCAGGGCCGGGGGGACCGGCATGTCGTCGGGACGAATCGGGTGCGATCGCCGAGGCCGGGGGAGGTGGCCTCTGTGGAGATGTCGATGCTTGGCAGCCGATTGGTTGTCCGGCAGAAGTCTACGTCCGGACCGGCCGGCCGCCAGGGTTCGACACTAGGCAACCTGCGATAAAGGCGGGATATGGGGCCGGTATGAGGTTTTTGCAAGGCTTCACCTTTGTTTCGTGGCCTAAGTCACGGCGGCCCGACGACGGCCAGGTAGCACAAAGCACTCATTCGACTACGGATGGGATGCCCGGATTCCTGTTACACCCCCTGGTGCAACGTGGCGGAAGCTGTAACACTTAGCCTCATGTATGGCAACGACTTCTCCGCCCCGAACGACGCCCCGGACGGGGTGCCCGGCGGCCTGCTGGGCGAGGTCGAGGCCGCCGAGGCTGAGCTGCGGGCTGCGGCGGCACGCGGGCGGCGCGGCGGGCCCGCCCCGGACGAGGACCTGGCGGCGTACTTCGCCGAGGTGGTCGACGCCGAGCAGAAGATCGAGCCGCGCGACTGGATGCCCGACGCGTACCGGCGGACGCTGATCCGGCAGATCGCCCAGCACGCCCACTCCGAGATCATCGGCATGCAACCGGAGGGCAACTGGATCAGTCGGGCGCCGTCGCTCAAGCGCAAGGCGATCCTGCTGGCCAAGGTGCAGGACGAGGCAGGTCACGGCCTCTACCTGTACGCCGCCGCGGAGACCCTCGGCATCAGCCGCGACGAGCTGGTCCAGCTGCTGCTCGACGGTCGCCAGAAGTACAGCTCGATCTTCAACTACCCGACCCTCAGCTGGGCTGACGTGGGCGCCATCGGGTGGCTGGTGGACGGCGCGGCGATCGTCAACCAGGTGCCGCTCTGCCGCTGCTCCTACGGCCCGTACGCCCGCGCGATGATCCGGGTCTGCAAGGAAGAGTCGTTCCACCAGCGGCAGGGCTACGAGATCCTGCACACCCTGGCGCACGGCACCCCCGCGCAGCAGGCGATGGCCCAGGACGCGGTGGACCGTTGGTGGTACCCGTCGCTGGCCATGTTCGGCCCGCCGGACGGCGACTCCACGCACTCCGGCCAGTCGATGGCCTGGAAGATCAAGCGGTTCTCGAACGACGATCTGCGGCAACGCTTCGTCGACATGTGCGTCCAGCAGGCCGAGATCCTCGGGCTGCGCATCCCCGACGCGGACCTGCGCTGGAACGACGAGCGGCAGGCGTACGACTACACCCAGCCGGACTACGACGAGCTGATGCGGGTGATCTCCGGCGACGGGCCGTGCAACCGCGAACGGATTGCCAACCGCCGGGCCGCGCACGCCGACGGCAGCTGGGTACGTGAGGCCGCCGCGGCGTACGCCGCGAAGCGGGCGGAAAAGAAGGAGAAGGTGGCCGCGTGAGCACCGAACACTCGCCGTTGTGGGAGGTCTTCGTGCGGGCCCGGCGCGGGCTGTCACACACGCACGTCGGCAGCCTGCACGCCCCGGACGCCGAGCTTGCCCTGCGCAACGCCCGTGACCTCTACACCCGCCGCCAGGAGGGCGTGTCGATCTGGGTGGTGCCGGCCAGCGCGATCACCGCGTCCAGCCCGGACGAGAAGGACGCCTTCTTCGACCCGGCCGCCGACAAGGTCTACCGCCATCCCACCTTCTACGAGGTGCCGGACGGGGTGGCACACCTGTGAACGGGCCCTTCGACTTCACCCTCGCTCTCGCTGACGACGCGTTGATCGCGGCTCAGCGGCTGGCCGAGTGGACCACCCGTGCCCCGGAGATGGAAGAGGACATCGCGCTGGCCAACATCGCCCTCGACCAGCTCGGCGCGGCGCGCCTGCTGCTGTCGTACGCGGGCGAGCTGGAGGGCGCCGGGCGCGACGAGGACGCGTTGGCGTACCTGCGCGACGACCGCGAGTTCCGCAACGCGCTAGTGGTCGAGCTGCCCAACGGCGACTTCGCGGTGACGATGGCGAAGCTGTTCTTCTTGTCGGCGTACCAACTGCCGCTGTACACGGCGCTGGCCGGCTGTGCGGACGAGCGGTTGGCCGCGATCGGCGCGAAGGCGCGCAAGGAGTCGGCGTACCACCTGGACCACGGCGCGCTGTGGGTGAAGCGGCTCGGTGACGGCACCGAGGAGTCGCATCGTCGGATGCAGGCGGCCGTCGACCAGGTGTGGCCGTACACCCATGAGCTGTTCGCCGCGGACCCGGCGGCGCCGGTCGACCCGGTCACCCTGCGGCCGGCGTTCGACGAGGTCGTCGGCCCGGTGCTGGCCGAGGCGACGCTCACCCGGCCGGAGAGTGCCTGGGCCCCGGCCGGCGGGCGGGCCGGGGTGCACACCGAGCACCTTGCCTACCTGCTCGCCGAGATGCAGGTGCTGCACCGCGCCCACCCCGGGGCGACCTGGTGAGCACGAGGAGCGCAGCGCAGCGGAGCCCCGCAGTCGCGAACGAAGACGGCTCGGTGAGCGCGAGGAGCGCAGCGCAGCGGAGCCCCGCAGTCGCGAACGGCACCGACAGGGCGAGCGCACGGATGGCCGTCGCGAGCGTCGTGGACCCGGAGATCCGGGTCATCACCATCGACGAGCTGGGCATCCTGCGGGCGGTCGAGGAGGATCCGGCCACTGGTCGGGTCACCGTCACCATCACCCCGACCTACACCGGCTGCCCGGCGATGGACGTGATCCGGGCCGACATCAGCCGCGCGCTCGCCGCTGTCGGCCACCCGGACGCCGAGGTCCGGACCGTCTACAGCCCACCGTGGAGCACCGACTGGATCTCCGAGGGTGGGCGGGCGAAGCTCGCCGCCGCCGGGATCGCCCCGCCGGCCCCGGTGCCCGCCCCCGGCGTCGTGTCGTTGACGCTCGCGGTCCGCTGCCCGCGGTGCGGCTCACCGGAGACCGAGCAGGTCAGCCGGTTCGGCTCCACCGCGTGCAAGGCACTGTGGCGGTGCCGTTCCTGCTCCGAACCCTTCGACCACCTGAAGGCGCTGTGACTGTCACCATCACCCGCCCGGTTCGCCGCCGGCCGGTCTTCCACCCGTTGTCCGTCGCCGCCGTCGACCGGCTCACCGACGACTCCGTGGCGGTGACCTTCGCCGTACCCGAGGAGTTGCGGGAGACCTTCGCGTTCCGCGCCGGCCAGCACCTCACCGTGCGTCTTCCAGGTGGCGCCGCGCCGGACGGCGCGGACGTGCGCCGGTCGTACTCGATCTGCTCCACCCCGGACGATCTGGCCCGGCACGGCCGGTTGCGGATCGGGGTACGGGAGATCCCCGGCGGCGCCTTCTCGGCGTTCGCCTGCGGGGCGCTGCGCGGCGGCGACACCGTCGAGGTGCTGCCCCCGCTGGGCACCTTCACCACGGCGTTCGCGCCGGACCGCGCGCGGCACTACGGCGCTGTCGTCGCCGGCTCCGGCATCACCCCGGTGCTCGCGCTGGTCGCGACCGCCCTGGCCGTCGAGCCGGCCAGCACCTTCACAGTGGTGTACGGCAACCGCACGGCGAACACGGTGATGTTCGCCGAGGAGTTGGCCGACCTGAAGGACCGCCACCCCACCCGGCTGCACCTGGTGCACGTGCTCTCCCGGGAACAGGGCGAGTCGCCGCTGCTCTCCGGTCGGATCGACGCCGAGCGGCTGGGCCGGTTGCTGCGCACCATCGTGCCGGGCGACCTGATCGAGGAGTGGTTCCTCTGCGGCCCGTACGGCATGGTGGTCGACGTCCGGGACGTGCTGACCGCACGCGGGCTGCCCGAGTCGGCGGTGCACACCGAGCTGTTCCACGTCGACACGCCACCCGAGCCGGTGCGCCGACCCGTCGACCAGGCGGGCGCCGGGGCCGAGGTGACCATCGTGCTGGACGGCCGGTCGTCGAGCTTCACCATGGGTCGCGAGGAACGGGTGCTGGACGCCGCGCTGAAGGTGCGGGGCGAGCTGCCGTACGCCTGCAAGGGTGGCGTCTGCTCGACCTGCAAGGCGAAGGTCGTCGACGGCGCGGTCACGATGGCCCGCAACTACGCGCTGGAGCCCGACGAACTGGCCGCCGGCTACGTGCTGACCTGCCAGTCCAGCCCGACAACGGACAAGCTCACTGTCGACTACGACGCCTGAGCAAGCACCCGTATCGCAGATCTTGGACAGTTTCCGTCACGCCTGAACGGAAACTGTCCAAGATCTCGGGCCGGACAGGCCGGGCGTCGTACTGGGGTGCTCGTCACCGGCGACGGAGGGGCGCGTCGGCCGCCGAACGGGCGACGTAGGCTCGGGGTGTGACGGTGAGCCGGGAGATCGACGACATCCTGCAGCGCGGCGCGGACGGCGGGCGGATCACGCCCGAGGAGGCGCTGCTGCTCTACACCGAGGCGCCCTTCCACGCGCTCGGCGAGGCGGCGGACGCGGTGCGTCGGCGGCGCTACCCGGACAACGTCGTCACGTACCTGATCGACCGCAACATCAACTACACGAACGTCTGCGTGACGGCGTGCAAGTTCTGCGCGTTCTACCGGGCGCCCAAGCACAAGGAAGGGTGGACCCACCCGACCGAGGAGATTCTGCGCCGGTGCGGCGAGGCGGTCGAGCTGGGCGCCACCCAGGTGATGCTCCAGGGCGGGCACCACCCGGACTACGGCGTGGAGTACTACGAGGAGCTGTTCTCCTCGGTCAAGCAGGCGTACCCGCAGCTGGTCATCCACTCGATCGGCCCGAGCGAGATCCTGCACATGGCCAAGGTCTCCGGGGTGAGCCTGGACGAGGCCATCGCCCGGATCAAGACCGCCGGCCTGGACTCGATCGCCGGTGCCGGCGCGGAGATGCTGCCCGAGCGGCCCCGCAAGGCCATCGCCCCCCTCAAGGAGTCGGGCGAGCGCTGGCTGGAGGTCATGGAGCTGGCCCACCGGCAGGGCATCGAGTCGACCGCCACCATGATGATGGGCACCGGCGAGACGCACGCCGAGCGGATCGAGCACCTGCGCATGATCCGGGACGTGCAGGACCGCACCCGCGGGTTCCGGTCCTTCATCCCGTGGACGTACCAGCCGGAGAACAACCACCTGAAGGGCCGCACCCAGGCCACCACGCTGGAATACCTGCGGCTGGTCGCGGTGGCCCGCCTCTTCTTCGAGACCGTGCCCCACCTGCAGGCGTCCTGGCTGACCACCGGCAAGGACGTCGGGCAGCTCGCCCTGCACATGGGCGTGGACGACCTCGGCTCGATCATGCTGGAGGAGAACGTCATCTCCTCCGCCGGTGCGCGGCACCGCTCCAACCTGCACGAGCTGATCGGCATGATCCGGTCGGCGGACCGGATCCCCGCACAGCGCGACACCCTCTACAACCGGCTCGCCGTGCACCACACGCCGGCCGACGACCCGACCGACGAGCGGGTGGTCTCGCACTTCTCCTCGATCGCGTTGCCCGGCGGCGGCGCGGGGAAGTCCCTGCCCCTGGTGGATGCGCGTTGACCACTCGGCTCCGCGACAACCGATGGTCCACCAGCTGAACGGTCACCCACGAATGCCGGTTCGGTGACTCTTGTGCCGACGGTCACCGTCGATCCGGGATAGCAACCGTCATCAATCCGGACAATCCTCAAGTCACTCGCGACGTCACGGCCGGCTTCCCCCAGCTCGGGGCTGGCGGCAGTGATCGATGCCCGCTAACGTCCCCGCCCGTACCTTTTCTCTAGCCCGCGGGGGGCGTTCATGATCTTCCGTAACCGGCCGCTGGCGCGAGTCGGCGCGGTCGCGCTGCTTGCCGGTGGTCTCTGCGCGATGGCCGCCGCGCCAGCCACTGCCGCAATCGACGGCACCGACCTCTCGATCAAGGCCGTCGTCGGCGCGAAGCTCGCCGAGGGAACGCAGGTCAAGGCGGCGTTCGCCAAGGTCACGAACAATGGTCCGGGCACGCCGCGGGCACTTGTGGTCAAGGCCGACACGTCGCAGATCGATTTCGACAAGGTGGCGGTCATCCCGGCCGGCGGCGAGTGCAGCGGCGAGGGCACCGTCAAACCCGTGCTCTGGACCTGTGTCGTGGCCGCGGAGGACATCCCGGGGCCCGGGGGGACCATTGAGCTGCCGATCGTGCTGATCAAGCGGACGCTGGAAGTCGACGAGCCGTACTCCGCGCCGGTCACCGTGACCATCGAGTCGCCGGACGACACCACACCGGGCAACAACTCGGCCACCGTTCGCGTCGACGTCAGCGACGAGAGCGGCGTCGATGTGGGCGTGATCGCGAGCGACGTCAAGACCGCGCTCCGCCTGGTCGACGGCGTGGTGACGGAACAGGCTCCGCTGTACGCGGGTGACCGCGCCGTCTTCGTCGGTGAGATCGTCAACCAGGGCGACCGGATCGCCAAGGGTCTCGAGTTCACCGTCCAACTGCCGAAGGGCGTCACCCTCACCGAGCAGTACGAGGGCTGCGAGTACTCCGCCGACAACCGCACCGCAACCTGCACCGACGATGACTTCCTGTTCGGCGAGTCAGTCGGGGCGCTGATCACCTTCCCGATCGTGGTGGCGGCGGGCGTGCCGGCCCCGGCTGCGCTGCCGGGCGGTTCGCTGGCAGCCAAGGCGCTCGGCGTTGCCCCGGCCGGTACCCCGGTGCCTGGGGCGGCCCACCGGAGTGCGATCAAGAACGTCAAGGCGGTGGCCGCAGCTGAGCGTGTCACCGACGTGGACCCGTCGGACGACCGGGACGACTTCGCGGTCATCGTGGCAGCCAAGGCCGGCTCCGGCGGCGGCGACAGCCCCGGTGACAACCCCGGCGAGGGTGGCCAGGGCGGCTCCGGCGGCGGCCTGCCCGTCACCGGTACACAGGTGGGTCTGGTCGGCGGAATCGGTGCGGCGGTCCTGATCACCGGTGGTGTGATGGTGCTGGTCGCGCGACGCCGCCGGGTGGTGCTGGTAACGCCGGGCGACGAGCGTACGGCCGACTGAGGCGGTCCTCCATCGACCCATGAGGGTCGTTCATATAACGCACGGCAGTACGGGCGGGATGGGTGACCATCCCGCCCGTACTGTCTGCCCAGCTCAGGCCGGACGGATGAAAACGGGTCCGCCTGCTGGCGTGGAAGATCGGCCTCCGATAGCGTCCGCTCGTTCCGCAACCATTCTTTCTTCCCTACCCCCGGGGGACTGATGACAGCGTTCCACCGTTCGACGCTGGTGCGCGCCAGCGTCGTGGCGCTGATCGCGGCCGGCGGCATCGCCGCAGTGGCCGCCCCAGTGCTGGCGGCCGAGCAGGCCGATCTGGCCCTGGTGCCGCTCAGCTACAACCTGGCGAAGGGTGTCACGGAGGCCAAGAGCAAGCCGTTCAAGTTCTCGGTCGACAACACCCGCAGCAAGGAAGACGCCAAGGGCGTCAGTTACACCGTGGACACCAGCAAGCTGAAGACGAACAAGGTCCGGGTCGTGGTGCCCGACGGCTGCCGGGTGAACGGCGAGAAGTTCACCTGCCGCCTCGGCGACCTGGCCGCCGGCACCAGCGAGGACTTCGGCATTCCGATCTTCTCCACCGGTGGTAAGGGCGCCGCCGGCACGCTGGTGGTCACCATCCGCTCGGCGACCGACGACCCGAACAAGGAAGACAACAGGGTCGCGCACGACATCACCGTCACCGAGCCCGGGTACGACCTGACCAGTTGGGTGCAGGACGTCAACGCGAACGTCGTGGTGAACGGCGTCAACGGCGACGACCCCGACCTTCGGCCGGTGCGGCCGGGCGAGACGGTGCCGGTCGACTGGGCGGTCTACAACGACGGCAGCCGCAAGGCCACCGGCCTCGCCTACGTGCTCACCCTCCCGGCGGGCGTCACCTTCGACACCCTGCCGGACACCTGCACCACCCAGACCTTCGGCGTCGTCCAGGCGCTCTGTCAGGACGACGGCGCGGTGATCCGGCCCGGTGACTACTACACGGCGGATATCAAGGTGACCGTCGGCAAGGACGTCACCGAGCCGGTGCTGCGGGTCGGTGAGCTGGTGGCACACGGTCTGGACGCCGCAGCCGGCAAGCCCGAGGAGCAGCCGCGGCGGGCCAGCACCGCTCAGCGCAAGGCCTTCACCGAGGTCGACGAGGGCGACAACCAGGCCATCTTCGACGTCTTCGTCGACCTGGCCGTGGACCCGACGCCGACGCCCACGCCGACGCAAACGCCGAGCCCGTCGCCGACGGTCACTCCGACCGAGTCGCCGACCCCGACGGAGACGCCGACCCCGACGGAGACGCCCACGCCGACGCCGACGGTCACTCCGACCGGGACCCCGGCGCCGACGGAGACGCCGACGCCGACCGAGACGCCCACGCCCACGCCGACCGTCACGCCGACCGAGACGCCGACGCCGACCGAGACCCCGACGGAGACGCCCACGCCGACGCCGACGGTCACTCCGACGCCGACGGTCACTCCGACGGAGACGCCGACGCCGACGGAAACGCCCACGCCGACCGAGACGCCGAGCCCGACGCCGACGGCTACCCCGACGGAGACGCCGACGCCGACCGCGACGGCCACCCCGACCGCGACGGCCACCCCGACCGCGACGGTCACGCCGACCGCGACGGCCACCCCGACGCCGAGCCCGAGCGGTACGACGACGCCCGGCACGACCGTCTCGCCGGGTGCCGGTGGCGGCGGCGCCGGCTCGGGCGGTGGCGGCCTGCCGGTGACCGGTGTGCAGGTCGGCCTGATCGGTGGCATCGGCGTGGTCATCCTGCTGGTGGGCGGAGCGCTGCTGGTGCTCACCCGTCGGCGCAAGGTGGTCCTGGTCTCGCCGACCGACGAGAAGTCGACCGACTGACACCGGTGCCCTGACGAACGGCGCGCCGAGGAGGCGCGACCGCGACGGGTGCGCTGGCGACACGTGTCCTGACCGAGGCGTCCTGGACGCGGGCACGACGTGAGGGCGGGGTGGGCGACCACCCCGCCCGCTCGCGTACGGGGTGCGTGTCACCCCACCCTGCGGACGTCGGTTGGCGGGCGGCTGGCAGAGTGGAGGGGTGAGCCGTACCCCGCAGGGCCAGCGAGCCAGCCTGGACAAGCAGCCGCACGAGGTCGCCGCGATGTTCGACGGCGTGGCGGAGCGTTACGACCTGACCAACACAGTGATCTCGCTGGGGCAGGACCGCTCCTGGCGCCGGGCCACCCGGGCGGCGCTCGGGCTGCGGCCGGGCGAGCGGGTGCTGGACGTGGGCGCGGGCACCGGCGTCTCGACGCGCGAGCTGGCCCAGTCCGGGGCGTACGCGGTCGGGGTCGACCTGTCGCTGGGCATGCTGCACACCGGCAAGCGGGCCCGACCCGAGGTGCCGCTGCTGGCCGGAGACGCGCTGCGGCTGCCGTTCGCCGACGCCAGCTTCGACGCGGTGACCATCTCGTTCGCGTTGCGCAACGTCAACGACACCGACGCGGCGCTGCGTGAGCTGGCCCGGGTGACCCGGCCGGGTGGCCGGCTGGTGGTGTGCGAGTTCAGCACCCCGGTCAACCCGGTCTTCCGCACGGTCTACCTGTCGTACCTGATGCGGTCGCTGCCGGCGGTGGCCCGCACGGTGTCGAGCAACCCCGAGGCGTACGTCTATCTGGCCGAGTCGGTCCGGGCCTGGCCGGCGCAGTCCGCGCTGGCCGGGCGGGTGGCCGCGGCCGGGTGGGGGCGCGTGGCGTGGCGCAACCTGACCGGTGGCGTGGTGGCCCTGCACCGGGGGATCCGGGAGTAGCGGCGGACGCCGCAGAGACCGGAGCGGACAATATTTCAGATTCCGTGAATATCGGTCTTTAGTCCACTTTGCCCCGTAGGCTCGATCGCATGACGGGAGCAGACCCGGCGGCCCCGGTGGTCGCCACCGACGACGACGCGGCCGAACTCATCGCCCAGTTGCGCGCGTTGGCCGGGGCCGACCCGCTGGAGGTCCGGCAGGTGGTCGCCGAGGTGTTGGCGGCGCTGGACCGGGCGGCGGGCGGAGCGCTCCGTGAACATCTGCCGGAGGCGATCCGGGTCGACGCCGGCCTCGACGCCCCCAGCCCGGCCTGACACCTGACTGCTGTGGACGGTGGTCGAGTGTCACATCGGCGAGTTAGGTACCCCTGATCCTGCGCAGGTATGACGCCGGTCATACACTCGTCCCGTCTGGCTTGTGAAGCATTTCACGAGCGTGCGGGAGGAGGCGCGGATGACCGCGGTGGAACACGACGCCGACGTCATTGTCGTGGGCGCCGGTCCCGGTGGATCAGCTACTGCGTACCACCTGGCCCGGCACGGCGTACGGGTGCTGTTGTTGGAGAAGACCGAGTTCCCCCGGGAGAAGGTCTGCGGCGACGGGCTGACCCCGCGCGCGGTGCGCCAACTCATCCGGATGGGTGTGGACACCTCTCCCGAGGCGGGCTGGCTGCACAACCGCGGCCTGCGGGTCATCGGCGGCGGGGTACGCCTCGAACTGGACTGGCCGGAGCTGGCCAGCTTCCCCAACTACGGTCTGGTGCGAACGCGACTGGACTTCGACGACCTGCTCGCCCAGCGGGCGGTGGCCGCCGGCGCGAAGCTGCGGACCAGCGTCAACGTGCTCGGCCCGGTCCTCGACGGCGATGGCCGCGTCACCGGCGTCGAGGCGGAGGTCGGGCCGGGCAAGGAGCCCACCACCTTCCACGCCCCGCTGGTCGTCGCGGCGGACGGCGTCTCCGGCCGGTTCCCGCTCGCGCTCGGGCTGGCCAAGCGGGAGGACCGGCCGATCGGTGTGGCCGTCCGCCGCTACTACCGCTCGCCGGCCAAGCACGAGGACAACTACCTGGAGTCCTGGCTGGAGCTGCGCAGCAAGGACAGCGGCGACAACCTGCTGCCCGGGTACGGCTGGATCTTCGGCCTGGGTGACGGGCGGGTGAACGTGGGCCTCGGCGTGCTCAACTCGTCCTCGGCGTTCGGCAAGACCAACTACCGCCGACTGCTCACCGACTGGCTCGCCAACACGCCGGTTGACTGGGGGATGACCGACGAGACCAACGCCGACGGCCCGATCCTCGGTGCCGCGCTGCCGATGGGCTTCAACCGGGTGCCCCACTACACCCGGGGCGTGCTGCTGGTCGGCGACTCGGGCGGCATGGTCAACCCGTTCAACGGTGAGGGCATCGCGTACGCGATGGAATCCGGCGAACTGGCCGCGGAGGTCGTGGTCCAGGCCCTCGCCCGGCCGGCCGGCCCGGAACGCGAGCGCGCGCTGATGGCGTACCCGAACGAGCTGAAGGCCCGGCTCGGCGGTTACTACCGGCTGGGCGGCATTTTCGTGAAACTGATCGGCCGCCCCGAGATCATGCGGATCGCCACCAAGCACGGCATGCCGCACCCGACGCTGATGCGTTTCGTGCTCAAGCTGTTGGCCAACCTGACCGACCCGCGCGGCGGGGACGCGATGGACCGGGTCATCAACGCGATGACGAAGGTCGCCCCAGCCGTATAAGTAGGACGGCATCGGCGCTGGTCGCAGCCTCGATGCCGACAAAGATCGACCCCCGCTGACTGCCACTGCGAGGGACGTGAATAGTGTGATTTTCGTCAAGCACCGAGGGCAGGGAAGGACGAGCAGGAGAAAACGATGTCGCTCTCGCCTTACGCACCGATCATCGGGCTGTTCGCCCTCGCCGCGGCGTTCTCGCTGTTTTCCGTCGGCGCCGCCCGCTTCGCCGGTCCCCGTCGCTACAACAAGGCCAAACTCGAGGCTTACGAGTGCGGCATCGAGCCCAGCCCGCAGCCGGTCGGCGGCGGGCGGTTCCCGATCAAGTTCTACCTGACGGCGATGCTCTTCATCGTCTTCGACATCGAGATCATCTTCCTCTACCCCTGGGCGGTCTCGTTCGACGCTCTGCCGATCTTCGGCTTCGTGGAGATGGTCCTGTTCATCGTCGCGGTCTTCGTTGCGTACGCCTACGTGTGGCGGCGCGGCGGCCTGGACTGGGACTGAGGAAGGAACGTCAGATGGGCATCGAGGAGAAGCTTCCCGCCGGCGTCCTGCTCACCTCGGTGGAGAAGCTGGTCAACTGGTCTCGGAAGTCGTCCGTGTGGGGCGCCACCTTCGGCCTGGCCTGCTGCGCCATCGAGATGATGGCCGCCGGTGGTCCGCACTACGACATGGGCCGCTGGGGCATGGAGGTCTTCCGGGCGTCGCCCCGGCAGGCCGACCTGATGATCGTGGCCGGCCGGGTGAGCCAGAAGATGGCCCCGGTGCTGCGCCAGATCTACGACCAGATGGCCGAGCCGCGCTGGGTGCTCTCGATGGGCGTCTGCGCCAGCAGCGGCGGCATGTTCAACAACTACGCGATCGTGCAGGGCGTCGACCATGTGGTGCCGGTCGACATGTACCTGCCCGGCTGTCCGCCCCGGCCGGAGATGCTCATCGACGCGATCCTCAAGCTCCGCGAGAAGATCATGTACGAGCCGCTGGGCCCGAACGGTCGCAAGATGCTCGCTGCCCGCCAGGAGCGCGGCGACGTTCCCGTCGTGCCCTACGGCTCCATGCCCTCCTCGTACCGCAACGACAAGGCCCGGCGCGCCGAGTGGACCCGGGCGGTCCGCGAAGGTCGCGAGGAGCAGTTGCGCATCGAGAACTGGATGAACGCTCAGAACCACCTCCACCCGCAGGTAGGCCCGAAATGACGTCACCCACGGACAAGCCAAACGACGGCGGCGTACCACTGCCGGTGGTGCCGGCCGGCGCCACCAGTGGTGCCCCCGCCGAACACCCGCCGGCCAGCCGGGCGGGTCGCGGGATGTTCGGCAACCAGGGCACCGGCGACGTGTCCGGCTACGGCGGCCTGGTCCGCCAGCGCCAGCCCATCGAGGAGGCGTCCCGGCCGTACGGGGGCTACTTCGACGAGGTCCGCGACGCGCTGGAGGAGGCGTACCCGGCCTTCAACGACGCCATCGAGAAGGTCGTGGTCGACCGGGGTGAGCTGACCCTGCACGTACGCCCGGAGCGGATCGCCGAGGTCTGCCAGGTGATGCGCGACGACCTGGCGCTGCGGTTCGAGCTGTGCTCCTCGGTGTCCGGCGCGGACTACCTGGGCGCCGACGAACGCCGGCTGCACGTGGTCTACCTGCTCACCTCGATGACGTACCGGCGGCGGGTCCGGCTGGAGGCGGCGGTCTCCGTCGAGGCCCCGCACCTGCCCAGCGTGACCGCCATCTACCCGACCGCGGACTGGCAGGAGCGGGAGGCGTACGACATGTTCGGCATCGTCTTCGACGGCCACCCCAGCCTGACCCGGATCCTCATGCCGGACGACTGGGAGGGCCACCCGCAGCGCAAGGACTACCCGCTCGGCGGCATCCCCGTCGAGTACAAGGGCGCGGAGATCCAGCCGCCGAACGAGCGGAGGTCGTACCAGTGAGCGCGACGAACTACGCCAGCGAGCGGGAGACCGACGAGGGCCGGGTCTTCACCGTCACCGGTGGGGACTGGGACACGATCGTCTCGGGCACCGACCCGATCAAGGACGAGCGGATCGTGGTCAACATGGGTCCGCAGCACCCGTCCACGCACGGGGTGCTGCGACTGATCCTGGAGCTCGAGGGCGAGACGGTCCGCGAGGCCCGCTCGGTCGTCGGCTACCTGCACACCGGCATCGAGAAGAACCTCGAATACCGCAACTGGGTCCAGGGCTCGACGTTCGTGACCCGGATGGACTACCTCGCCCCGATCTTCAACGAGACGGCGTACGCCCTCGCGGTGGAGAAGCTGCTCGGCATCACTGACGACATCACCGAGCGGGCCACCACCATCCGCGTGCTGATGATGGAGCTCAACCGGATCTCGTCGCACCTGGTCTGGCTGGCCACCACCGGCATGGAGCTGGGCGCGATCTCGATCATGCTGTACGGCTTCCGCGAGCGGGAGTACATCCTCGACATCTTCGAGACCATCACCGGTCTGCGGATGAACCACGCGTACGTGCGGCCGGGCGGTGTGGCGCAGGACGTGCCGGACGACGCGGTCGTCAAGATCCGTGAGTTCCTCAAGATGATGCCGAAGAAGCTCAAGGAGTACGAGGACCTCCTCTCCGGCCAGCCGATCTGGACCGAGCGGACGAAGAACGTCGCGGTGCTGGACGTCACCGGCTGCGTGGCGCTCGGCATCACCGGCCCGGTGCTGCGCTCCGCCGGGCTCGCCTGGGACCTGCGCAAGACCATGCCGTACTGCGGCTACGAGACGTACGAGTTCGACGTGCCGACCCACCCCGACGGTGACGTCTGGGGTCGCTACCAGGTCCGGCTCGCCGAGATCCGGGAGTCGCTGAAGCTGGTCGAGCAGGCGCTGGACCGGCTCCGCCCGGGCCCGGTGATGGTCGCCGACCGCAAGATCGCCTGGCCGGCGCAGCTGGCCATCGGCGTGGACGGCATGGGCAACTCGCTGGAGCACGTCGCGAAGATCATGGGTCAGTCGATGGAGTCGCTGATCCACCACTTCAAGCTGGTGACCGAGGGCTTCCGGGTTCCGCCCGGCCAGGTGTACGTCGCCATCGAGGCGCCCCGCGGCGAGCTGGGCGTGCACGCGGTCTCCGACGGCGGCACCCGGCCCTACCGGGTGCACTACCGGGAGCCGAGCTTCGTCAACCTCCAGGCCCTCCCGGCGATGGCCGAGGGCGGTCTGATCGCCGACGTGATCGCCGGCGGTGCCTCGTTGGACCCGGTGATGGGTGGGTGTGACCGCTGATGACGACTTTCACTGACGAGACCCGGGAGCGGGCGCGCGAGATCATCGCCCGTTACCCGGCGGACCGGTCCCGCTCGGCGCTGCTGCCGCTGCTGCACCTGGTGCAGGCCGAAGAGGGGTACGTCTCCCCGGCCGGGGTCGCGTTCTGCGCCGAGGTGCTGGGGTTGAACAAGGCCCAGGTCGGCGCGGTGGCCACCTTCTACACCATGTACAAGCGCAAGCCGACCGGTGACTTCCTGGTCAGCGTCTGCACCAACACCATGTGCAACGTCCTCGGTGGCCAGGAGGTCTACGACACCCTCGCCGAGCACCTGGGCGTCGGGCACGACGAGACCACCGCCGACGGCACGATCACGCTGGAGCACGCCGAGTGCCTGGCGGCGTGCGACTACGGCCCGGTGATGACCGTCAACTACGACTTCTTCGACGGCGTGGACGCCGCCACCGCGGTCGGCGTCGTCGACGAGCTGCGGGCCGGCGGCCGGCCGATGCCGACCCGGGGCGCCCGGCTCTGCACCCTCAAGGAGATGGCGGTGCAGCTCGCCGGTTTCGCCGACGAGCGCGACGGTGCGGTCGCCGACGGCGGGCCGGGCGA
This sequence comes from Micromonospora sp. NPDC005220, assembly GCF_040607895.1. NCBI lineage: Bacteria > Bacillati > Actinomycetota > Actinomycetes > Micromonosporales > Micromonosporaceae > Micromonospora > Micromonospora sp. NPDC005220. The sequence goes on along the minus strand of NZ_JBEXHP010000008.1, from coordinate 100,257 downwards.
GCCCACCCTGCGCGGGCTGCGGCTGGCCCAGCAGCACGGTGTCTCGGTGCCGGGCTTCGACCCGAACACCCCGATCCGCAGCAAGGCCGAGGCCGACAAGGCCGCCGCCGAGGCGAAGGCGAAGGCGGAGGCCGCCAAGCCGGCGCCCGCCGAGGCCAGCGCGGCGCCGGTCAAGGGTGGCGACGGGGCGTCCGCCCCGACGGGAGCGGCCGGCACCAAGGTCCCGACGGACACCTCGCCGCCGGCGTCGCCCGACGCGCAGAAGGCGGAGGCCGCCGGCGTCGCGGCCAACGCGCCGGCCGGCGACGGCAAGCCCGCCGGTGACTCCACCGGCGCGCAGGAGCGCAACCTCACCGAAGCGTCGGCGAGCGCCGATGACGCGAACAGCGCCGACGCGAACGAAACGGGGGCCCAGAAGTGACCACTCCCCGCCCGGAGACGCTGGCCAAGCTGACGCCGGTGCTGACCAAGCGCTGGCTGTCGCCGGACGCCTGGCGGATCGGCACGTACGAGCAGCTGGACGGCTACGCCGCGCTGCGCAAGGCGCTCAAGGCCCACCCGGACGACCTGATCCAGCTGATCAAGGACTCCGGGCTGCGGGGCCGAGGCGGCGCCGGCTTCCCGACCGGCCTCAAGTGGGGCTTCATTCCGCAGGGCGACGGCAAGCCGCACTACCTGGTGGTCAACGCCGACGAGGGCGAGCCGGGCACCTGCAAGGACCTGCCGCTGATGACCCACGACCCGCACGCGCTGGTCGAGGGCGTGATCATCGCGTCGTACGCGATCCGGGCCGCCCGCGCCTACATCTACATCCGGGGCGAGGCGGTGCACGCCGCGCGTCGGCTGCGCAACGCGGTCCAGGAGGCGTACGACAAGGGTTACCTGGGTCGGAACATCCTGCGCAGCGGCTACGACCTGGAGCTGGTGGTGCACTCCGGCGCCGGGGCGTACATCTGCGGCGAGGAGACGGCGCTGCTTGACTCGCTGGAGGGGTTCCGGGGTCAGCCCCGGCTGCGCCCGCCGTTCCCGGCCACCCACGGCCTGTACGCGAGCCCGACGGTGGTGAACAACGTCGGCACCATCGCCAGCGTGCCGCCGATCGTGCTCGGTGGGGCCGACTGGTGGAAGAGCATGGGCACCGAGAAGTCCTCCGGGCCGATGATCTACTCGCTCTCCGGCCGGGTCGCCAACCCTGGCCAGTACGAGTGCTCGATGGGCGTCACGCTGCGCGAGCTGCTGGAGCTGGCCGGTGGCATGCAGCCCGGCCACAACCTGAAGTTCTGGACCCCGGGCGGATCGTCCACCCCGCTGCTCGCCGCCGAGCACCTGGACGTGCCACTGGACTTCGAGGGGGTGGCGGCGGCCGGCTCGATCCTCGGCACCACGGCCACCCAGATCTTCTCCGACCAGGACTGCCCGGTCTACGCGACGTACCGGTGGCTGGAGTTCTACCACCACGAGTCGTGTGGCAAGTGCACCCCGTGCCGCGAGGGCAACTACTGGATGGTCCGGGTCTACCGGCGGATCCTCGCCGGTCAGGGCACCCACGAAGACCTGGACACCCTGCTGGACACCTGCGACAACATCCTCGGCCGCTCGTTCTGCGGTCTGGGTGACGGCGCGACCAGCTCGGTGACCTCCTCGCTGAAGTACTTCAAGCAGGACTACCTCGACTACATCGAGGGTCGGACCGCACCCAAGCTGTCGGAGAAGACCCTGGTAGGGGCGCACTAATGACCGACGTAGCCAAGCAGACCGAGACCGTCACCCTCACCATCGACGGCGTCGAGGTCACCGCCCCCAAGGGGACGCTGCTGATCCGGGTCGCCGAGCAGATGGGCACCGAGATCCCCCGGTTCTGCGACCACCCGCTGCTGGCCCCGGCCGGCGCGTGCCGGCAGTGCCTGGTCGAGGTGGAGGGGCAGCGCAAGCCGGTCGCCTCCTGCACCCAGACCGTCGCCGACGGCATGGTCGTGCGTACCCAGATCACCTCCCCGGTGGCCAAGAAGGCGCAGGAGGGGGTGATGGAGCTGCTGCTGCTCAACCACCCGCTGGACTGCCCGATGTGTGACAAGGGCGGCGAGTGCCCGCTCCAGAACCAGGCGATGTCCACCGGCCGCACCGACTCGCGCTTCCACGAGCACAAGCGGGAGTACGAGAAGCCGATGGCGATCAGCAGCCAGGTGCTGCTGGACCGCGAGCGGTGCGTGCTCTGCCAGCGGTGCACCCGGTTCTCCGAGGAGATCGCCGGCGACAAGTTCATCGACCTGATGGGCCGGTCGTCCGCCGAGGAGATCAACATCTACCGCGACGACGCGTACGGCGCGGAGTCCGGGGAGGACAGCGGGGACGTCCCGTTCAACTCCTACTTCTCCGGCAACACCGTCCAGATCTGCCCGGTGGGCGCGCTGACCGGCGCCCAGTACCGGTTCCGGGCCCGCCCGTTCGACCTGGTGTCCAGCCCCAGCGTCTGCGAGCACTGCTCGGCCGGCTGCGGGCAGCGCACCGACTGGCGGCGCGGCAAGGTGCTGCGCCGGCTGGCCGGCGACGAGCCGGAGGTGAACGAGGAGTGGAACTGCGACAAGGGCCGGTGGGGCTTCCAGTACACCCGGGCCGCCGACCGGCTGACCACCCCGCTGGTCCGCGACGAGCGCACCGGTGAGCTGCGGGAGGCGTCCTGGAGCGAGGCCCTCACCGTGGCCGCCGAAGGGCTGCACGCCGCACGGGAGAGCGGGCAGGGCACGGCGGTGCTCACCGGCGGTCGGCTGACCGTCGAGGACGCCTACGCGTACGCCAAGTTCGCCCGGGTCGCGCTGAACACCAACGACATCGACTTCCGGGCCCGGCCGGTCTCCCGCGAGGAGGCCGACTTCCTGGCCAGCTCGGTCGCCGGGGTCACCGACGTCACCTACACCGACGTGGAGAACGCGCCGGCCGTGGTGCTGGTCGGCCTGGAGCCGGAGGAGGAGTGCCCGATCCTCTTCCTGCGGCTGCGCAAGGCGTACCTGAAGAAGACCCTGACGGTGTACGCGCTGGCGCCCTTCGCCACCCGCGGCCTGGAGAAGCTCGGTGCCAAGCTGGCCCGGGTGGTGCCGGGCGAGGAGGCCAGCGTGCTCGCCGAGCACGCCACGGTCACCGAGGCGCTGAGCGCACCGGGCGCGATCCTGATCGTCGGCGAGCGGTTGGCCACCGTGCCGGGCGGGCTCTCCGCCGCGGCCGACGTGGCTCGGCGTACCGGCGCGAAGCTGGCCTGGGTGCCGCGGCGCGCGGGTGACCGCGGCGCGGTCGACGCGGGCTGCCTGCCCAACCTGCTCCCCGGCGGACGCCTGGTCACCGAGCCGACCGCGCGGGCCGAGCTGGGCGAGGCGTGGGACATCCCGGCCGGGGTGATCCCGAGCCAGGCCGGTCGGGACACCGACGGCATCCTGGCCGCGGCCGCCAACGGGCAGCTCGGCGCGCTTGTCGTCGGCGGTGTCGACCCGGCGGACCTGGCCGACCCGAGACTGGCCGAGTCCGCCCTGGACGCGGTGCCGTTCCTGGTCAGCCTGGAGCTGCGGGCCAGTGCGGTGACCCGGCGGGCGAACGTGGTACTGCCGGTCGCCCCGGTGGTCGAGAAGGCCGGCAGCTTCCTCGACTGGGAGGGTCGGCTGCGCCCGTTCGAGGCGGTGTTGAACACCGCCGCGATGACCGACGGTCGGGTGCTCGACGCGCTGGCCGCGCTGCTCGACGTGCGTCTCGGCACGGCCGACGTGCTGAGCGTGCGTCGTGAGCTGGGCTCGCTGCCGGCGACGCGGATGTCTCGGCCGGCTGCGCCGTCGGTCGCGCCGGGCCGGGTGCCGGAGCCGGGCGCCGGGGAGGCCGTGCTGGCCACCTGGCACCAGCTGGTGGACCTCGGCACCCTGACCGAGGGCGACGAGAACCTCGCCGGGACCGCCCGCCCGCCGGTGGTCCGGCTGGGTAAGGGCACCGCCGAGGCGCTCGGTGTGGTCGACGGTGACCCGGTCACGGTCGGCACCGACCGGGGGGCGCTGACCCTGCCGGCGGAGCTCACCGAGATGCCGGACGGCGTGGTCTGGTTGCCGACCAACTCACCCGGCTCGACCGTGCGGCGCAGCCTCGGGGCATCGTCCGGCGCGGTCGTCCGGATCTCCGTCCCCGCACCGCGCACGGCCATCCCGGCCGGGCGCGCGGCGGCCGACGAGACCGGTCTCCCGGGTCCGCTCCTCAACTCCGGGGGTAACCAGTGAGCGCGAGGAGTGAACGAGCGCAGCGAGTGAGCCCCGCAGTCGCGAACGAAAGGTGGGCACTGTGAGTCCCCTTCTCGCCCAGGATCCGACGCTGGCCGACTTCGGCCGCGATCCGTGGTGGCTGGTTCTCGGCAAGATTGTCTTCGCGTTCGCCTTCGGGCTGCTGGCCACCCTGCTGGGGGTCTGGTTCGAGCGGCGCGTGGTCGGCTACATGCAGGTGCGGCCCGGCCCCAACCAGGTCGGCCCGTTCGGCCTGCTGCAGACCCTCGCCGACGGCCTGAAGATGGCCTTCAAGGAGGACATCCTGCCGAAGGCGGCCGACAAGGTCGTCTACTTCTTCGCCCCGACCATCTCGGTGATCTGCGCGGTCACCGCCCTGTCGGTGGTGCCGTTCGGCCCGATGGTGAGCATCTTCGGTCACCACACGCCGTTGCAGGTCACCGACGTGCCGGTGGCGGTGCTGCTGCTGCTCGCCTGCTCCTCGATGGGCGTCTACGGCGTGGTGCTGGGTGGCTGGGCCTCCGGCTCGACGTACCCGCTGCTCGGTGGTCTGCGGTCGAGCGCCCAGATGATCTCCTACGAGGTCGCCATGGGGCTCAGCATCGTGGCGGTCTTCATGACCGCCGGCACGATGAGCACCAGCGGGATCGTCGCCGCTCAGGGCGACGGCACCCAGCTGACCATCTTCGGGCAGACGGTCCCGGCGCCGGGCTGGTACGCGATCCTGCTGCTGCCCAGCTTCGTCATCTTCTTCATCGCCACCGTGGGTGAGACCAACCGGGCGCCGTTCGACCTGCCCGAGGCCGAGTCCGAGCTGGTCGCGGGCTTCATGACCGAGTACAGCTCGCTGAAGTTCGCGCTCTTCATGCTCAGCGAGTACGTCGCGATGGTGACCATGTCGGCGGTCACCACCACGCTGTTCCTGGGCGGTTGGCGGGCGCCGTGGCCGATCACCATCTGGGAGGGCGCCAACTCCGGTTGGTGGCCGATGCTCTGGTTCTTCGGCAAGGTGATCGCGCTGGTCTTCGTCTTCGTGTGGCTGCGTGGCACGCTGCCCCGGCTGCGCTACGACCAGTTCATGCGGCTGGGCTGGAAGGTGCTGCTGCCGATCAACCTGGTCTGGATCCTGGTCCTGTCGGGCCTGCGCTCCATCGAGGACTGGGACACCCGCAGCAAGGTCATCGCCGTCGGCATTCCGGCCGGCATCCTGCTGATCGCCACGATCTTCTGGCCCAGCCGGCGCCCGACGCCGCAGCCGACGACGCAGGAACAGGTCGACAACCGGCCGCACGGGAGCTTCCCGCTGCCACCGATGGATCTTCAGGTACCACCGAGCCCGCGTATCACGCGCGTGGTCGCCGAGCGGGAGCCGGCCAACATCGTTGCCGGCTCGGACTCCAGGGAGGTGTGACGTGGGCGCGATCACCGGAACGTTCAAGGGATTCGGTGTCACCTTCTCGCACATGTTCAGGAAGGTCGTCACCACCGACTACCCGTTCAAGCCGCCGGTGTCGGCGCCGCGCTACCACGGGCGGCACATCCTCAACCGGCACCCGGACGGCCTGGAGAAGTGCATCGGCTGTGAGCTGTGCGCCTGGGCCTGCCCGGCGGACGCGATCTACGTCGAGGGTGGCGACAACACCGACGAGCAGCGCTTCTCGCCGGGTGAGCGGTACGCCAGCATCTACCAGATCAACTACGCCCGGTGCATCTTCTGCGGGCTGTGCATCGAGGCCTGCCCGACCCGGTCGCTCACCATGAGCAACGAGTACGAGCTGGCCCGGGACAACCGGCAGGACCTGATCTTCACCAAGGAGCAGCTGCTCGCGCCGCTGCTCGAGGGCATGGAGCAGCCGCCGCACCCGATGCGGCTGGGTGACAGCGAGAAGGACTACTACGTCGGCGCGCTGGACAACCCGGGCACCTCCGCCGGTGCGGAGACGTCGCCGATGGGCCCCGGCCGCTACCAGGTCGAGGAGCACCCCGGCGTGACGTTCCCGGGCGCCGAGCAGGCCGCCCAGCGGGTCGCGGCCGGCAAGGGAGAGAAGTCATGACCACGTCTACGGTGCTGGCCGCGGCGGGTGGGGTGTCCGGCGGCGAGGAGGTCACCTTCTGGATCCTCGGGCCGCTCGCGCTCATCGGCGCGATCGGGATGGTGGCCGCGCGCAACGCGGTGCACTCCGCGCTCTGGCTGGTGCTCACCATGCTCTGTCTGGGCGTGTTCTACGTGCTCCAGGCGGGGCCGTTCATCGGCATGGTGCAGATCATCGTCTACACCGGCGCGATCATGATGCTCTTCCTCTTCGTGCTGATGCTCGTCGGTCGGGACTCCACCGACTCGCTGATCGAGACGCTGCGCGGCCAGCGGGTCGCCGCGATCGTGCTGGGGCTGGGCTTCGCCGGTCTGGTCGGCGGCGCGCTCTACCGGGCGCTGGAGGGCACCACCCCGGTCGGTCTGGAGCAGGCCAACGCCGAGGGCAACGTGCAGGGCATCGCCCGACTCCTCTTCACCAAGTACGTGTTCGCGTTCGAGCTGACCTCGGCGCTGCTGATCACCGCGGCGGTCGGTGCCATGGTGCTCGCGCACATCGAGCGCCGTAAGCAGGACAAGGTCGACCAGGTGTCGACCATGCGGGCCCGGTTCGCGCCGGGCAACTACCCCGGCCCCAAGCCGGGCCCTGGTGTCTTCGCGACCTCGTCCTCGGTGGCCACCCCGGCCCGACTGCCGGACGGCCGCCTCTCCGAGCGGAGCACGCCGGACATCCTGCCGGTGCGCGAGCTGACCGCGCAGGAGACCACGCTGAAAGGTACGGACCAACGGTGAGCGCGAGGAGTGCAGCGAAGCGGAGCCCCGCAGTCGCGAACGAAAGGACGCCTCAGCCATGACGCCTGACTACTACCTGGTGCTCGCGGCGGTGCTGTTCACCATCGGCGCCGCCGGTGTGCTCGTCCGGCGCAACGCGATCGTGCTGTTCATGTGCGTGGAGCTGATGCTCAACGCGGCCAACCTGACGCTGGTCACCTTCAGCCGGATCAACGGTGACCTCAACGGCCAGATCATGGCGTTCTTCGTGATGGTGGTGGCGGCGGCCGAGGTCGTGGTCGGGCTCGCGATCATCATGTCCATCTTCCGGACGCGACGCTCGGCGAGTGTCGACGACGCCAACCTGCTCAAGTACTAGAGGGGTCCACCGGTGGAAGAGACTGTGGAATACGCCCAGGCCACGGGGCTGCTCGGGGGCGTCTGGCTGCTGGTGGCGATCCCGCTGGTCAGCGCGGCCATCCTGCTGCTGCTCGGCCGCCGGGCCGACCGCTGGGGGCACTGGTTGGGCGTCGCCGCCATCGGCGCCGCGTTCGTGCTCGGCCTGAGCTTCTTCTTCCAGCTGCGTGGCCTGGAGAACAAGTCGGTCGAGCTGAGCCTCTGGGACTTCATCGCGGTCGGTGATCTGCGCGTCGACTTCGGCCTGCTCTTCGACCCGCTGGCCGCGGTCTTCGTACTGCTGATCACCGGGGTGGGTTTCCTGATCCACCTGTACGCGGTGGAGTACATGTCGCACGACGCCGGCCGTCGTCGGTTCTTCGCGTACTTCAACCTGTTCGTCGCGGCCATGCTGCTGCTGGTGCTCGGCAACAACTACGTGATGCTGTACTTCGGCTGGGAGGGCGTCGGTCTGGCGTCGTACCTGCTGATCTCCTTCTGGACCGAGCGGCCGAGCGCGGCCACCGCCGGCAAGAAGGCGTTCCTGATGAACCGGGTCGGTGACACCGGCCTGGCCATCGGCATCTTCATCATGTTCGCCACCCTGGGCACCACCCAGTACGACGAGGTGTTCAACGGTGTCGGCGCGCTGACCGGCACCACGGTGCTGGTCCTCGGCCTGTTGCTGCTGCTCGGCGCGGCCGGTAAGTCCGGTCAGTTCCCGCTCCAGGCGTGGTTGCCGGACGCGATGGAGGGCCCGACCCCGGTGTCGGCGCTCATCCACGCCGCCACCATGGTCACGGCGGGCGTCTACCTGATCGCCCGGTCCAACCCGATCTTCTCCGCCAACTCGACGCTGCAACTCGTGGTGGTCAGTGTCGGCGCGCTCACCCTGCTGATCGGCTGCATCATCGGTGCGGCCAAGGACGACATCAAGCGGGTGCTCGCCTGGTCGACGGTGAGCCAGATCGGCTACATGTTCCTCGGCGTCGGCCTCGGCGGCGCGGCGTACGCGCTGGCCATCGTGCACCTGCTGGCGCACGGTTTCTTCAAGGCCAACATGTTCCTGGGCGCCGGCTCGGTGATGCACGGGATGAAGGACCAGGTCGACATCCGCCGGTTCGGCGGGCTGTCGAAGTACATGAAGGTCACCTGGCTGACCTTCATGATGGGCTGGCTGGCCATCATCGGCATGTTCCCGTTCTCCGGCTTCTTCTCCAAGGAGCCGATCATCGTGGCCGCCTTCGAGCGGGACGACTGGACCGCCTGGCTCTTCGGCGGGGCGGCGCTGCTCGGCGCCGGGCTGACCGCGTTCTACATGACGCGGCTGTTCGTGCTCACCTTCCACGGCCCGAAGCGGTGGACCGAGGACATCGAGCACCCGCACGAGTCGCCGAAGCTGATGACCATCCCGCTGATCCTGCTGGCGGTCGGGTCGGTCGGCGCCGGCTTCCTGCTCTCCACCTCCGTTCCGGACTGGCTGACGGAGACCGCCGGGCTCGGCGGCGAGCACGCCGAGCACGAGGCGGTCCTCTCGCACGCCGTGATCACCACGCTGTCGCTGCTGGTCACCGTGCTCGGCGCCGGGCTCGCCTGGTTCCTGTTCCGGGCCGGCACGGCCACCGCGCCGCAGCCGGCCGGGGTGCTCGTCACCGCCGCCCGACGCAACCTCTACACCGACGCGGTCAACGAGGCGGTCTTCGAGAAGCCGGGCATCTTCCTCACCCGGGCGCTCGTGTACCTCGACAACCGGGGCATCGACGGGCTCGTCAACGGGCTCGCCGCCGCGGTCGGAGGGGGCTCGGGTCGCCTCCGCCGGATGCAGACCGGCTTTGTCCGCTCGTACGCCACCTCGATCCTGGCCGGTGCGCTGCTGGTGATGGCGGCGTTCCTGGCGGTGCAGGCGGGGTGGTTGGCGTGATCGACCTCTTTCCGGCCGCCCCCGCCGGCGGACCACGCAGTGACGACGGAGGTAAGGCCGCATAATGTCCAACTTCCCGTTCCTCTCGGTGCTCACCGTGGCGCCGCTGGTGGGCGCCCTGGTGGTGGCCTTCCTGCCGCGCCACCGCCCGGAGCTGGCCAAGCAGGTGGCGTTCGCCTGGTCGCTGCTCGTGCTGGTGCTCTCGGTGGTGATGTGGGTCAGCTTCAACGCCGGCGGTGACCGGTTCCAGTTCCGCGAGTCGTACTCGTGGATTCCGAACTGGGGTGTCAGCTTCACCTTCGCCGCCGACGGCATCGCGCTGGTGATGCTGATGCTGATCGCGGTGCTGGTGCCGTTGGTGATCCTGGCGTCCTGGCACGACGCCGAGTCGTCGAAGCGGTCGGTGCCGGTCTACTTCGCGCTGCTGCTGGTCCTCGAATGCACGATGATCGGTGTCTTCGCGGCCGCCGACGTCTTCCTGTTCTACGTGTTCTTCGAGGTCATGCTGGTGCCGATGTACTTCCTCATCGGCAGCTACGGCGGCCACCAGCGGCAGTACGCGGCGGTGAAGTTCTTCCTCTACTCGCTGGTCGGCGGTCTGTTCATGCTGGCCGCGGTGATCGGCCTCTGGGTGGTCGGCGGGAAGACCTTCGACTGGCAGGCGCTCTCGCAGGTCGACATCAGCACCGGCACCGAGCGGTGGCTGTTCCTCGGCTTCTTCCTCGCGTTCGCCATCAAGGCGCCGTTCTTCCCGTTCCACACCTGGCTGCCCGATGCCGGTGGCGCCGCCCCGGCGGGCGCCGCCGCGCTGCTGGTCGGTGTGCTGGACAAGGTCGGCACGTTCGGGATCCTGCGCTACTGCCTGCCGCTGTTCCCCGAGGCGTCGAAGTGGTTCGCGCCGTGGGCGCTGGCCCTGGGCGTGATCGGCATCGTCTACGCCGCGCTGCTGGCGGTCGGCCAGAACGACCTCAAGCGGCTGGTGTCGTACACCTCGATCGCGCACTTCGGGTTCATCGGGGTGGGCATCTTCGCCTTCACCACGCAGGCCGGTACGGGCGCGGTGCTCTACATGCTCAACCACGGCCTGGCCACCGGCCTGCTGTTCCTGGTGGTCGGCATGCTGATCTCCCGGCGTGGCTCGTCGTTGATCAGCGACTTCGGCGGCGCCGGCAAGCTGGTCCCGGTGCTCGCCGGGGTGCTGTTCTTCGCCGGTCTCGCCTCGCTCGCGCTGCCCGGCACCGCGCCGTTCATCTCCGAGTTCCTGGTGCTGATCGGCACCTTCACGGTGAACAAGCCGGTGGCGGTCATCGCCACGGTCGGCATCATCCTGGCCGCCGCGTACGTGCTGTGGATGGTGCAGCGCACCACCCAGGGCACCCTCAACCCGGCGCTGACCGAGGTCGACGGCATGCGCCGGGACCTCAACCTGCGCGAGAAGGTCGTGGTGGCCCCGCTGATCGCGCTGATCGTGCTGCTCGGCTTCTTCCCCAAGCCGGTCACTGACGTGATCAACCCCGCCGTCCAGGCGACAATGGACGACATCGGCAGAACCGACCCGGCGCCGTCCGTGGGCGACACCGTCCAGGAGGCAGGCCGGTGAGCGCGAGGAGTGAGCTTGCGAGCCCCACCCGGCCGCGCGAGGAGAGAGCGAAGCGAGCCCCGCAGTCGCGGGCAGAGTGTTGCGCAGTCGCGAACGAAAGGCCGGCACTGTGACCGAGTTGAAACTGCCGTCGATCGACTACGCGGCGATCGCTCCGATCCTGATCATGCTGGGCACGGCGCTGCTCGGCGTGCTGGTCGAGGCCCTGGTGCCGCGGCGTTGGCGGCACGTGGTGCAGCTGACGCTGGCGCTGCTCGCGGTCCTCGCGGCGTTGACCATGGTGGTGCTCAGCGCCGACGAGCGGATCATCACCGCCGGCCAGGCCCTGGCCATCGACGGGCCGACGCTCTTCCTCCAGGGCGCGATCCTGGTGCTGGCCGCGATGGCGCTGCTGCTGATCGGTGACCGTTCGGTCGAGCGGGGCGGGGCGTTCGTCGCCCAGGCCGCGGTGACCGCCGAGTCGGCCGACGACCGGCGGCAGGCCGAGGGGCGCAACGGGCTCACCGAGGTCTACCCGCTGACCACGTTCGCGATCGGCGGCATGCTGATCTTCGTGGCGGCGAACGACCTGCTGACCATGTTCATCGCGCTGGAGGTCTTCTCCCTGCCGCTCTACCTGCTCTGCGCGCTGGCCCGTCGCCGGCGGCTGCTGAGCCAGGAGGCGGCGATGAAGTACTTCCTGCTCGGCGCGTACGCCTCCGCGTTCTTCCTGTTCGGCGTGGCCCTGATCTACGGCTTCACCGCTGGCATCCCGGGCCGCTCGGCCGGCGTCGACTTCGCCACCATCCACGCGGCGGTGAGCGAGTCGCCGGCCAGCCCGGTGCTGCTCTTCGCCGGCATGGCGCTGCTCGCCATCGGTCTGCTCTTCAAGGCCGCGGCGGCCCCGTTCCACGTCTGGACCCCGGACGTCTACCAGGGGGCGCCGACCCCGGTCACCGGGTTCATGGCGGCCTGCACCAAGGTCGCCGCGTTCGGTGCGCTGCTGCGCGTCTTCCAGGTCGCGTTCGCCGACGCCAACTGGGACTTCACCCCGGTCCTCGGCGCGGTGGCGGTGCTGACCATGCTGGTGGGCGCGGTGCTCGCGGTCACCCAGACCGACATCAAGCGGCTGCTCGCGTACTCCTCGATCGCCAACGCCGGCTACCTGCTGGTCGGCGTGTTGGCGCCGAGCCGCGACGGGCTCGCCGGCACGATGTTCTACCTGGTCGCGTACGGCTTCTCGGTGCTGGCCGCGTTCGCCGTGGTGACGCTGGTCCGCGACGCCGACGGCGAAGCCACCCACCTGTCCCGTTGGGCCGGGCTGGGCCGGCGGTCACCGTTCTTCGCCGCGCTGTTCACCTTCATCCTGCTGGCCTTCGCCGGTATCCCGCTGACCAGCGGGTTCACCAGCAAGTTCGCCATCTTCGGGCCGGCTCTGGAGGGTGGTCAGGCCTGGCTGGTGATCGCCGGTGTGCTGACCAGCATGGTGCTGGCGTTCCCGTACCTGCGGGTCGTGGTGATGATGTGGCTCTCCGAGCCGGGCGAGTCCACCCCGACCGTCACCGTGCCGGGTGGGCTCACCTCGGCCGCGCTGATGATCGGTGTGCTGGCCACCCTGGTGCTGGGCGTTGCCCCGGCGCCGCTGCTCGATCTGGCCGCCGGAGCCGCCGAATTCGTACGATGACGCGAGTCTCGACAATCGGAGGCCGGTACGCGTTCGCGTGCCGGCCTCCGGTGCCTATCCCCGGCCCGGAGCAGGTCGAACGGGTGTGGCATGGTTGATGGCGTGGTGAATCCGGCGGGCGAGCGTTCAGGTGCCTCCGGCTCCGGCGGTCGACGGGGTCGGGCGAGCACGAGTCAGTTCGGCGCGGTCGGCCTCCATCTCGCCGATCCACGCGTCGAAGCGTCCGTGCTGAGCGTGCTGGACGCGGTCGAGGTCGAGCTGCGGGCCAGTGTGGCAAGCGCCGACCCGTTCGTCACGGAGGCGGCCCGGCACCTGGTGGAGGCCGGCGGTAAGCGGTTCCGCCCGCTGCTGGTGGCGTTGGGCGCCCAGTTCGGCGACCCGACCGGCGCGCAGGTCGTCCCGGCCGCCGTGGTGATGGAGCTCACACACCTGGCCACGCTCTACCACGACGACGTGATGGACGAGGCGGCCGTCCGGCGAGGCGCCCCGAGCGTCAACTCCCGCTGGACCAACTCGGTGGCCATCCTCGTCGGCGACTACCTGTTCGCCCGCGCGGCGGACATCGCTGCCGAACTGGGCATCGAGGCCGTCCGGTTGCAGGCGCGCACCTTCGCCCGGCTGGTGCACGGTCAGATCGCGGAGACCGTCGGGCCGCGCGTCGACGATGACCCGGTGGCGCACTACCTGAACGTGATCGCCGACAAGACCGGCTCGCTGATCGCCACCTCGCTCCGATTCGGCGGCATGTTCGGTGGCGCCTCTCCGGAGCACATCGAGGCCCTCGCGGGTTACGGCGAGACGATCGGTGTGGCCTTCCAGCTCTCCGACGACCTGCTGGACATCTCCTCCGAGTCGGTGCAGTCGGGCAAGACCCCCGGCACGGACCTGCGCGAGGGCGTCCCGACGCTGCCGGTGCTCTACGCCCGTGAGGCGGACGACTCCGACGCGTCGTCGGTGCGGCTGCGGGAGATCCTGGCGACCGGCCCGTTGACCGACGACGCCCTGCACGCCGAGGCGTTGGGGCTGCTCCGGGAGAGCCCGGCGCTGAAGCGGGCCCGGGAGACCGTGCGCAGCTACGCCGAGGAGGCCCGCGCGCAGCTCGCCCCGCTCCCGCACGGCCCGTCCCGCAGCGCGCTCGAGTCGCTCTGCGACTACATCGCCGACCGCACCAGCTGACCCCCGCCCCGGCCGGCTGCGGCGGCGCGGGTCAACTGTCGGCTGCCGACGAGCATCAGGGCGGCGGCGAGCAGCATCGCCACCGCCGCGGTGGTCCACATCGCCGGGTAGCCGAGGTGGGCGGCGAGTGGGCCGAGGCTCAACGGGCCGAGACAACCGCCCGCGTACACCCCGGTCTGGGTGATCGACGTGGCGGCGGCCGGTGACTGTGGGTGCAGCCGGACCACCGCGAAGTTCATCAGGCCCGGCCAGGCCCAGCCCAGGCCGAAGCCGAGCACCACGCCGACCACCAGCGGCACCGAGCCGGTCAACGCGAGCAGGCCCAGCCCGATCGCGCCGACGAGCAGCATCGCGGCGATGAGGGCGACGTGGCCGGAGTCGCGGCGGTCGGCCAACCAGCCGGCGCCCACCCGGGCCGCCACGCAGACCGCGCTACCCAGGGTCAGGGTGAGGCCGGCGAGGCCCGGCGACAGGCCCCGGGCCGCGGCGGAGTCCACCAGGAAGGTGCCCAGCGCGTTGGCCGCGCCCGAGGCCAACGTCGCCGCCGCGCCGACCACCACCAGCGCCGCCGTGGCCCGCCCGGCGCGGGTGGCGCCGGGCCGCCGGGCCGGGCCGGGCAACTGCCGGGGTACGGCGGCCAGCGTCGTCAGCGCGGCCACGGCGGCGGCCACGAACGCCCAGCGCCAGCCGGCGGTGAGCGCGATGGTGGGCACCGCCGCCCCGGCCAGCAGGGTGGAGACCGGGATGGCGGCCTGCTTGACACCGAACGAGAGCCCCTGCCGCCGGGCCGGCACGTGCTGGGCCAGCGCGGCGTTGCTGGCCAGTTGGCCGAGCGCGTTCGCGGCGGCGCTGAGCGCCACCAGGCCGACCAGCACCGGGTACGACCGGGCGAAGGCGGCCACGGCCAGCATCGAACCGGCGGCCAGCAGGATGCCGCAGCGGGCGACAACTGCCGGTCCGTACCGTTCGACCAGCCGGCCGGAGGGCACCGAGGCCAGCGCGCTGACCCCGAAGTAGACGGAGACGGCCAGGCCCAGACCGGCCGGCGAGAAGCCGAGGTCGGTGCCCATCTGCACGGCCAGACCGCCGAGCAGGAAGACGGGGAGTACGCAGGCCACGGTGGTGACGACTGCGCCGGCGCTGGCCCAGATCGGGCGGGGTCGGACGATCGCCGGATCGGGGGTGATCGAGGTGTCGGTCATCGTTCGGCAAACCTACGCGAGCCCGGCTCAGAGCACTCCTGGTGACCGGCGGGGCACAAGCTGTGGATGGTGATCTGGCATCCTCGACCCGAACAGGCATTTCGCACCGGGCCTGTTTTTCATATGGTGTAAGTCCCCGGCGGCGGAGGTGGTTGTGCGCGACCCCTTGGCAGAACCTTCGGACCTGATTCGCAGCGTGTCCCGAGCGCTACGGGTGCTGGAGTCGGTCGGTCGCGCCCCGAAGGGCCTGACCGTCAAGCAGATCGCCCGGCGCTGCGAGCTGACCGTGGCCACCACCTACCACCTGGTCCGCACCCTCGCCTACGAGGGCTACGTGATCCGTCGCGAGGACGGCACGTACATCGTGGGGTTGGAGGTGGCCGACCGGTACCGGGAGCTGGTGACGGCGTTCCGGGGCCCGCCGGCGGTCGGTGAGACGCTGCGCCGGGCCGCCCTGGACACCGGCTACAGCCACTACCTCGGTCGGTTCGTCGGCGGTCAGGTGGCCGTCACCGCGGTCGCCGAGGGGCACCGCTCGCCCTACCTGGAGGACCTGGTCCCCGGCTTCGACGAGGGGGCGCACGCGACCGCGCTCGGCAAGTCGCTGCTCGCCACCCTGACGACCGACCAGCGCTACCGCTATCTGCGCGAGTACGGCATGCGCCCGTTCACCACCGCCACGCTGACCACCACCGACAGTTTGGAGGCCGACCTGGCTGCCGGGGACCGGCGCGGCATGCAGCTGGAGATGGGGCAGTTCCGGCAGGGAGTGGCCTGCGCGGCGGTGCTCGTCGCGCCGGACAAGGACATGGAACGCCGTACCGTGCTGGCCTGCGCGTTGCCGGCCAGCGAGATGATGACCTCCGCCCGGGTGGTACGCGCCAAGCTGCTCACCGTGGCCCGCAGCGTGGCCGACGGCATCGCCGCCGACAACTGACCGCCGAGAGGCCCTCTCCCGGGCTGGGAGAGGGCCTCTCGGGGCGGCAGCGCCGAACCGCCGGAACAACGTCAGCGGCCGATCGGCCGCGGCTACGACCTCAGCTGCCCACCGGGCCGCCGTCGAGGCGCCAGGTGACCACCACGCCCGGCTTGGCGTAGTCACCGTCCGGCCAGTTCGACGCCGGGTTCTCCACCGAGGCACCGGTGATCTCGCCCGGGTGCTGCACCGCGACGAAGACCGAGCGGTTGTCGCCGGTGATGAACGGGCCGCAGGTCTCCGCGCCGAGCGGCACGGTCAGGAACTGCTTGAGGTGACCCCGCTCCGGACCCTCCACGGCGACGGCGAACAGGCCGTCGTTGCTGCCCAGCGCGTTGCCGTCGGTGGAGATCCAGAGGTTGCCGGTGGCGTCGAAGGCGACGTTGTCCGGGCAGGAGATCGGGGAGACCTTGGTCTTGTCGTACCCGGCGAAGAAGGTCGACGGGTCGGTCGGGTCGCCGCAGACGATCGGCAGTGACCAGGCGAAGGTCTCCGAGGTGTTGTCGTTGCGGTCCTCGACCAGCTCCAGGATCTGCCCGTGCTTGTTCGCAGTGCGCGGGTTGGCCTCGTCCGCCTTCGGGTTGCTGCCGACGCCCCGGTTGGTGTTGTTGGTCAGCGCCACGTACACCTTGCCGATGAGCAGGCTCGGCTCGACGTCCTCGGGGCGGTCCATCTTGGTCGCGCCGACCTTGTCACCGGCGAGCCGGGTGAAGGTGAGCACGTCCGCGGCGGTCATCCCGTCGACGAACGACCGGTTGCCGCTGACCAGCTTGATCCAGCTACCCCGGCCGTTGAACGCGCCGTCGGTGGGGAGCTTGCCCGAGCCGTCGATCTCGGCGGCGCTGGTCTGGTCGAGCTTCGCCACGTAGAGCGTGCCGGACTCCAGCAGGGTCAGGTTGTGCTTGCGGGCAGCCCAGGAGTTGCCCTTCATGAACTTCTGGTCCGAGACGAACTTGTACAGGTAGTCGAAGCGCTCGTCGTCGCCCATGTACGCGACCACGTGGCCGTCCTTCGCCACGATCACGTTGGCGCCCTCGTGCTTGAACCGGCCCATCGCGGTGTGCTTGCGCGGGCGGCTCTCCGGGTCGAACGGGTCGATCTCGACGACCCAACCGAACCGGTGTGCCTCGTTGGGGTGCTTCGCCAGGTCGAAGCGTTCGTCCGCGCGCTCCCACTTGCGGCTGCCGCTGGGGTAGCGGCTGGCGGTGCTGATGCCGTAGCGGTCCAGCTTCGGCTTCAGCTCGGCCGGGGCGGCGTCGGCGCCGACGAAGTACTGGTTGAAGTTTTCCTCGCCGGAGAGCACGGTGCCCCACGGGGTCACCCCACCGGCGCAGTTGTTCAGCGTGCCGACGACGGTGCGGCCCTTGGGATCGGCGGCGGTCTTCAACCACGCCGAGCCGGCGGCCGGGCCGGTCAGGTCGAACTTGGTGCTCAGCGCGGTGACCCGCCGGTTGTACGGCCGCGGACCCTTGTCGACCGGCTTCCACTGCCCGGTGCCGGCGACCCGCTCCAGCTCCACCACGGACATGCCGTGCGCGGCCATGGCGGTGCGCAGCTGCTCCACGGAGAGCCCGTCCAGGCCGGGGAAGCCGGGGAACATCAGGTCCTCGTTGGTGTACTCGTGGTTGACCACGAGCAGCGCCCGCTTGCCCTGCTTGTCCAGCGGCAGCACGCCCACGAAGTCGTTGTTGTAGCCGAACTGCCTGGACTGCGCGGCGGCGGTCTGGTGGTGCAGGTTGAACTCCGGCGCGCCCGGCAGCACCGGGTCACCCCACTTGATCACCACGGCGTGGTCGTAGCCGTTCGGCACGACCAGGGTGTCCAGCTTGTTCGGTGGGATCGGCTTGAAGGTCAGCGCGCCGCTGCCGACCCCGGTGCCGGGGCGGCCGAAACCGAAGGCCTCCGGGACGTCCGGCGTGCCCGGGGCCGCCACGGCCGGAGCCGCGCCGGCGAGCGCACCGGCTGCCGCGCCGCCGAAGCCGAGCACCAGCGCGCCGACCGCGCCGGCCCGGACCACGCCACGCCGCGACACCTCGGCGTTCACCACATCACCGAAGTACGCGTTGTCGGAGGTGTTCGGCACCGGGTGGTCACACGCGTTTCCGCACCGGTACAGGCAGGTCATGGCGTCACGGGTGCCATGGCGGGTGCCGGTCAACAGGGGGAGCAGCCGGGGACGGTCGCTCATGGGGGAAGCCTCCAGAGAAGTCGGTGGCACGACAGGCGGCGTACCAGCCGGACGCTAGGAGGACGTGGTGAGCGCCCGTCGGCCACGATGTGAACCGGGCGTGAACACCTTCGTGGGTGGCAACCACCAGGCAACCGGTCTGACCTCGGTCTGAACCGATCGGCGTGACCGCACGTATTCCCGAGCGGACGCACCGCCGGACGCGCGCCGGAAGCGAGGAGACAGCCATCAGCGACCACGACGCCCAACTGCTGCGCGCGCTGCACGACGAGCACGCGGAGGCGCTGTACGCCCATGCCCTGCGGCTGGTCAACGGGGACCGGCAGCGGGCCGAGGACCTGGTGCAGGAGACGCTGCTGCGGGCCTGGCGACATCCGGAGTCCCTCGACCCGAGGCGCGGGTCGGTGCGGTCCTGGCTGTTCACCACCGCCCGCAACCTGGCCATCGACGCCTGGCGGCGGCGATCCACCCGGGTCGGCGAGGTGTTCACCGACGACCTGCCGGAACCACCCGAGGTGATCGACGAGGCCGAGCGGGCGGTGGAGGCGTGGACCGTCGCCGAGGCCCTGAACCGGCTGAGCCCGACCCACCGGGAAGTGCTGGTCGAGTGCTTCTACCAGGGGCGGTCGGTGGCCGAGGCGGCGTCCCGCCTGGGCGTACCGCCAGGGACCGTGAAGTCCCGCACCCACTACGCGCTGCGGTCTCTACGGTTGGTCCTGGCCGAGATGGGGGTGACGGGATGACCCGGTGCGAGTTCGCGTACGACGACGGCGCGTACGTGCTGGGAGCCCTGGCCCCCGCCGAACGGGCGGCCTACGAGCGGCACCTCGGCGGCTGCGCCTCGTGCCGGGAGGCGGTCGCCGAGATCGCCGTGCTGCCCGGTCTGCTCGGCCGCCTCGACCCGGCGGGGTTGGAGCAGATCCTGCCGCCGCCGGCCCCGCCCCGGGTGCCCGCGCTGCTCGACGAGGCCCGCCAGCGCCGTCGTCGGGAACGCGCCGCGGACCGGCGACGGTACGCACTGACCACACTGGCCGCCGCCGGGCTGGCGCTGCTGGTCGGTGTGGGCACCGCAGTGGCGCTGCCTCGACCGGGGAACCCCTCCGGGCCCCCCGGCGCGCAGGGCAACCCGGCCCCGCAGGTGTCGATGGTCGCCATGCGACCGGTGGCCGCCGCCGGGCCGGTGCACGCCGACCTCGGGCTCACCGGCACCAAGTGGGGCACCGAGGTGCGGATGCGCTGCGGGTACGACGCGCGGACGAGCTACGGCAAGGCGTACCCGTTCCGGCTGGTGGCGCGCGGCCCGAACGGCGCCACCGAGCAGATCGGCTCCTGGCTGGCGGCCCCCGGCGACGACCTCAGCTTCACCGGCGCCACCAGGTTCACCGACGCCGAGCTGGTCAGCGTGGAGCTCCAGAGAGCCGACGGCACCCCGCTCCTCACCTACGCCGTCCCGTAACCCCGCCCCGCTTATCCGCGTCCGCCGCGCCCCACCCCACCCCGCCCCGCCCATCCGCGTCGATCAAGGAGTTGTGGTGGGTGACAAATCGCCCAAACTAGTGCTGGACGGGCACCATAACTGCATGATCGACCGTGGGTGGGGGTGGGGAGTGGCGGGACTGGCGGGTGCGGTGGGAGGTTCGGACGGCGTCGGCGGTGAAGACGATCAGGGCCAGCCAGACCAGTGCGAAGCCGGCCAGCCGGGCCGGCGGCATCGGCTCGTGGAAGATCAGCACACCGCAGCCGAGCTGGAGGATCGGCGCCAGGTACTGGATCATGCCGAGGCTGCTCAGCGGCAGCCGGTTGGCCGCCCCGGCGAACATGAGCAGCGGAATCGCGGTGGCCGCGCCGGCCAGCACCAACAGCGCGGTGTGCCCGGCCGAGACGTGCCCGAAGGTCAGGTCCGCGTTTGCCGTCAGCCAGCCGAGGTAGCCCAGCGCCGGCAACGCCAGCACCGCCGACTCGACGAAGAGCCCCTCGGCCGCCGGCAGCCCGAGGCGCTTCTTGACCAGGCCGTACCCGGCGAAGCTGAACGCCAGGGTCAACGCCAGCCAGGGCAACCGGCCGTAGTCCACGGTGAGCACCGCGACCGCCGACCCGCCGATCCCCAGCGCCACCCACTGCGCCGGGCGTAGCCGCTCCCGCAGCACCGTCACCCCGAGCAGCACCACGACCAGCGGGTTGATGAAGTAGCCGAGCGCGGTCTCCACCACCCGGTCGGAGTTGACCCCGTAGATGTAGGTGCCCCAGTTGACCGCGATCAACGCGGCGGCGGCGGCGATCCCCGCCATCGCCCAGGGGCGGCGCAGCAGCGCCCGCAGGAAGCCGACATTGCGCAGCGCCGCCAGCAACAGGGCCACGAAGACCACCGACCAGACGATCCGGTGGGCCAGGATCTCCAGCGGGCCGGCGGGTCGCAGCAACTTCAGGTAGAGCGGAAAGAAACCCCAGAGCAGGTACGCGCCGAGGCCGTAGAGGTATCCCAGGCGGAGTGGCGTCACGCCTCTACCGTAAGGGGCGTAGTGCTGCTTTGTTCCTTTCCGGTGATCGGGGTCACCGGGGGTCGCTGGTCCAGCTGCATCCACCGCTCCGGGGCACCCAGCGGCGCGAAGCCCACCCGCGCGTACACCTGGTGCGCGTCGTTGGTGCAGAGCAGGATCCGGCGTACGCCGAACTCGGCCAGGTGGTCGCGGACCGCGCCGGCCAGCCATCCGCCCAGCCCGCGGCCCCGGGCGGCGCGGTCGACGTACACGTCGCAGAGCCAGGCGAAGGTGGCGCGGTCCGTGACGACCCGGGCCACCGCCACCTGGCGGCCGTCCTCCGGCCGGTAGATGCCGAACGGCAGTGCGCCGGCGAACGCGCGCTCGGTGGTCTCCCGGTCCCGTCCGAGCGCCCAGTACGCGTCGGTGGACAACCAGTGGTGCACCAGGTCCAGGTCGATCCGCGCCGGATCGGTGCTGAGCAGGTGGCCGTCGGGGTAGGTCAGCGAGAACATGCCGCGACGTTAATCGTCGAGGTGGGCGCTGCGGCCGGCCAATTCCCGAACTCTGGTCACCGGTCCGTCCGGGGCTCCGGCCGAGGTCGGAACCCCGGACGGGCCGGGTGGGTGCTGGCTGGTCGCCGGTCAGTCCCGATCGAGGACGGCGCCGAGGATCCAGGTCACGATGCTCACGAAGAGGGCGCCGAGCACGGCTGCCGGCCAGAAACCGTCCACCGCGAACGGCAGCCCGGCCTGGTCGGCGATCCAACTGGTGAGCAGGAACAGCAGCCCGTTCACCACCAGGGCGATGAGACCCAGGGTCAGCAGGTAGAAGCCACAACCGACGGTCTTGATGATCGGCTGGAGGACCGCGTTGACCACCCCGAAGATCACCGCCACCAGAAGCACTGTGGTCACCGTCTCGGTGGCCGAGTTCGAATCCAGGGAGATGCCCGGGATGAGGAGCGTGGCCAGCCAGAACGCCAGAGCTGTGCTGGCCAGCCGAATCAGCAGACCTTTCAGAAAATCCATGGCCGGGATCGTGCCACGGACCACGCACCGGCGTAACCCGACAGCCGGCCATCCTGGCGGATCAGCCGCGTACCGGCGAACCGATCAGTTGCGCCTCGATCGGCGTGGTGGAGAGCAGTGCCCAGCGCAGCGCTCGGCGGTTGACCACGGCCACCATGTCCTCCCTGATCCTGGTCAGCCACTCGGCCGAGCCGCCCAGCCCCAGCGCGGCGCCGGCCAGGGATGCCTCGGCGGAGGTCAGCGGCTGGAGCAACGCCAGGTCGGCCCGGCTCAACGCGTCCACATCGGCCGGGGTCAGCTCGTCCCGTACCACCAGGGTGGCCCGCCACGGCGGGCCCGGCGCGGCCTCGGCCGCCACCGGCCCGGCGTCGACGATCAGCAGCAACGGACGTAGCGCGGTGCCCACTCCGTCGGCTACCGCCCGACCCGGGGGGAGCAACGGGATCGTGCCGCCCGGAGCGCCAACCCCGCGCACGAACGGCTCCCAGGCGCGCGGCCGGGCGGTCTGCACCACCACCAGGGCACCGAGCGCCAGCGCGCGGAGGGCCACCAGCTGGGCGGCGCGCACCCCGCCGACCAGAAGCACCCGGGTGCTCTCCGGCCGGAACAGTCGCACCGTGACGGCTCGGCCGTGCCGGTTGGTGCCGACCATCATTCCCGCGTCGCCCAGGGACAGCTCCCAGTCGTCCACCGCCGGGCCCGGAAGCGCCCCCGGCACCCCTGGGCGGGGCTGCGCCCCGGGCGCCCTCAGCGCCAACGGCAACGTGGCGGCCAACCCGCCCAGCTGGGCCCCGTCGAGCCGTCGCAGCTTTCCACCCAGGTCGGTCACCAGGCGAACCAGCGCCTCGGTGGCCACCGCCAACTCGGTCGCCGACCCGGCAGCCAGGCGTACGGTCAGCTCGGTCGGCACGCCGCTGCTCACCGACGGGCCCGACGACATCGACATCATCGGCGACGGACCCGAGCACATCGACACCGTCGTAGCCGTCGCCGGCAGCGCGAGCAGGCGGGGCACCAACCGGCGTCCAGCCGCACCGCCGGCATCGGGCCACTGGATCAGCCGGAAGGTGGCCTGGACCAGGGTGCCGGACCGGATCGCCGGCCAGGACTCCCGGACCGGTTCGCCGTCGTGGTGGGCCAGCTCGGCCAGGACGCGCAGCGCCGCGGGCACCCCGAGTGGCCGCGCCGCCAACGGCCCGAGCCGGCGGACGATCCGGCGGACCGTGCCGGCGAGTACCCGGCGCAGGTCCTCCTCGGACCAACCGTTCCCGCGCAGCACCCGGACCGCCACCACCGCCCGTTCGCGCCCCGCCAGTCGCCCGTCGGTGAGCTGCCGGTACGACGTGCCGACCGTTCCACCGGCGCCCGGCACCGGTGCCGGTGCACCGGCGAGCAGCAGCTGGACCAGCAGCGGAGGCAGGTCCGGCCCGGCCGGGGGGAGCAACGCGGCCGGGGTGGGGATCGGCTGGGAGGCGTCGCCCAGCAGATCGCCGGGGTCGCCGAGCTCCAGGAGCGCGACCATGCCGGTGGTGTCCTCCAGGACGGCCGCGGGCCCGCCGGTCAGCTCGGTCGAGCGGACCACGGTGCCCGGTGCGACCAGGTCGAGCAGGTCCGCCGGTCCGGCCGGCCCGGTCAGCGCCCGCCGGTGGGTGAGGTGCCCGACGGCGGTGCCCAACCACTCGAAGAGCCACCGCCCCCGAACCGGCACCCAGGCGGCCGCCACCAGCAGCACGGCCACCAGTGCGGCCACCGCGACGACCGGTGCGGGTCGGCCGAGGGCGACGAGGACGAGCGCCGCCGCGACCTGCGCGGTGACCAGCTGGCCGGCTCGCGCCCCGGTGCCCGCGCGACGGCCGAGTGTGACCCAACGGTCCACCGGCGACCGGCGACGGGGGGCGCGCTGGTCGGCCGACCCCGGGCCGCGGTCGGTGGGGCGACCTGGCCCGGTCGCCGCTGGGGAGGCGGCTGCCCGCGACCCGACCGGGGTCGGTGGGCGCGGCCCTCCGGTGGTGATCGCCGGCACCGTGCCTCCTCGACCAGTGGGGACCGGGTCGGGCGGCCGGCCGCCCTCCGACGGCCCGTCACGCGCCGCGACGTGGCTGCGGCACATCGTAAGCGACCGATGGCCGCTCGGTTGTCCACAGGGGAAGCCGGTGGGGTAGCAGAACTGCTACGAGGTCGCTACCGTCAGCCACGAAGTCCTTCGCTGACCCGTGTCTCAGTGCTCGACGACCGGGCCAAGCGACGACGCGTCCGTCCAGGGTGGGCGCGTCGACGGCCAGTGCGATCCGAGAGACGAGGTGATGTCCGGGTGTCCCAGACCAAGGCAGAAGCCGCGGTGATGCAGCAGACCGCCGCGAAGTTCGAGCAGGTGGACCAGTCGTTGCAGTCCATGCTGACCGGCCTGCTGGCCGAGCTGGAGGTGTTGCAGCAGGCCTGGCGTGGCGCTGGTGGCCGGTCGTTCGAGCAGGTCAAGCAGCAGTGGTCACAGGACCAGGCCGCGCTGCACCGCGCGCTGCGCGAGACCGCCGGTGCGATCCGCACCGCCGGCCGGCAGTACGACGTGTCCGACGACGAGGTGGCCAGCCGGGTGGCCGGCACCAACCGCGGCGGCATCCAACTGCCGCTCTGATCCCACTGGGGAGGGAATCCGATGGACCATGGTGTGCTGGTCGTCAACTTCGCCGCGCTACAGCAGGCCGGCGCTGACATTCAGAAGGCGTTGAACACCCTCGACGCGCAACTCGGCCAACTCGAACGGGACGCCGCCCCACTGGTGGCGAGCTGGACGGGCGAGGCGCGGCAGGCCTACGAGCAGCGGCAGGCGCGGTGGCGCTCGGCCTCGCAGGACCTGCAGGGGATGCTGCGTGACATCAGGTTGGCGGTGAACGACTCCGCCACCGACTACCTGGACACCGAGAAGAAGAACACCGGGCTGTTCCAGTGAGCGTTGTGGGCCGGGAGCGCTGACCGTGTCCGGGTCAGCGCCCCGCCCGCAGCCGGTCGGAGGTCGGGGCCGGGCGCGAGCGGGGTCAGGCCGGGCGCGAGCGGGGTCAGATCGTGCGCGGGCGGGGTCAGATCGTGCGCGGGCGGGCTCAGGCCGGGCCGGCTGGGCGCCAGCGTCGGCGGGCGCCCCGGGGCACCACCAGGGCGAGCAGCGCCACGGTGACCGCCGTCATGCCGGCCACCGCGCCGACCAGCAGGGCCCGGTCCCGCGCGGCGTCCCGGCGGGCCTGCCGGGCGAGCTGCGCCGGGTCGGCCCGATCGTCGGCCAGCCCGGCGACCGCCCGCGCGCCGGTCGCACGGCCGCCGCCGGTCTCGGTGACCGCCCGGTAGGGGTTCAGCACCCCGGCGCCGTACCCGCCGCCCCGGCCCGCACCCGGAGCTGGATCGGCGGTGGCGATGATCCGCTCCACCACCTGGGCGGCGGTCAACTCCGGCCGGTACTCCCGCAGCAACGCGGCGGTGGCGGCCACGAAGGGCGCCGCGTAACTGGTGCCCTCGACCCGATGGTGGCCGGCGCCGGGTGCGGCGGTCAGCACCTCACTGCCCGGTGCCACCAGATCGACGTACGGGCCGGTCTGCGAGAACGTCGCGCGCCCGCCGTCCGCCCCGATCGCGCCCACGCCGAGCACCCCGTCGTAGCCGGCGGGGAACGGTCGAGGGTTCCCGCTGTCGTGCAGGTTGCCGGCGGCGGCCACCAGCACCACGTTCCGGTCGACCGCGTACCGCACGGCCGAACGGACCTCCGGGTCGTCCGCGTACAGCACCACGGACAGGTTCACCACGTCGGCGTCGTGGTCGACGGCCCACCGGATGGCCCGGGCGAACTCGTCGGCGCTGACCGTACGCCCCGACTCCCGCCCCTGCACCACCTGCTGCTCGCTCACCCGCACCGGCAGGATTCGAGCGCCCGGCGCCAGGCCGCGGAAGGCAACGTCGGGGCGGGGTGCCGCCGCGATGATGCTCGCCACACCGGTGCCGTGCCCGGCGCAGTCCCGGCCACCGTCCCCGCCGGGGTCGAGCAGATCGGTGCCGGCCAGCACCCGCCCCGCCAACTGCGGGTGCACCCGGTCCACCCCGGAGTCGACCACCGCGACGGTCACCCCGACGCCGGTGGCCAGCGGCGCGAGCCGCGCCGGGTCGTACCGTCGCTGGGGCCAGGGTGTGGCCGCGACCGGCCGGACGGGGGCGAGTGGGGTCGCGCAGGCCGGTGCCGCCCGGAGCCCGGCGGTGGCGGCGGCGGTCGGCAGGGCCGGTACGGTCAACAGGCTGGCGGCCAGACCTGCGAGCACCGGGCGCGTGATCGATCGGGACATCGACACCCTCCGTATCGTGTCGGCTCCGGAACGGGATGTTATCGCCTCCCCCGCTCCCGGGCAGACCGCCGCCGGCCAGCCATTGTGATCTTGGTACCACCTTGTAGGTTGTACGCGATACCTGTGGCCTGTTCTCGGAAGGGGAGGTGGCCGTGACCGAATGGGAGCCGGCCACGGAGGCCGAGGTGGCGATGCGCGACGCGCTGCGCGCCAACGACCAGGAGCTCTACTTCCGACTCCTGTCCCGCACCGATGTGCTGCTGCCGGTCTCCGCGCCGACGCAGCCCGGCCAGCCACCCGCCGGATGGGGCACCTGGACCACCGGCGGCCGGACCCACGTCCTGGCCTTCACCTCCGCCGCCGCCTTGCAGGCCTGCCTCGGCGACAACGCCGGCGGCAACCGACGCATCCCCTTCGCCGATCTCGCGGCCAGCTGGCCCAACCACGAGTGGTGGCTCGCCGTCAATCCGGGTCTGCCGGTCGAGGGTTACCTGCCGGCCTGGTTCGTGTCGCAGCTGTCCCGCGGCGACGTGCGACTGCCCGGCCGCGCCATGGGTGCCCGCGCTCGCCTGGAGCGGGCCGAGACGTTGGCCCGCACCCGGCCCGGCATGCCACCTCGGGACGCCGCGCCGGCCGCCGGGTCGCCGCCGGCTGCCGGGCCCGAACCGGGTCCGGCTGCCCCGATCTCGCCCCGGCGGGCCCCTCGGGTGGGTGCCCCTCCGGTGCCGGGCCCGGCGCCCCGACCACCCGTCCCCGCCGAGCCGCCGCGCCGACCCGGCGAGGAGGACCTGCCCGCCGGCGTTCAGCGGCACCCGACCGAGCCACCGCCCCGGCCCGCGCCGGGCAGCGGAGCCCTGCCCCGCACCGGGCGGCCGTCCCGGTTCACCCCGTTGGCGTCCGCCACTCCCACCACCGATCAGCCCGGTCCGAGCGTGGGCTGGCCGGCAGCGACCCGGCCGGGCGACGTCGACGGCCCCGCCGCGGGTAACGGCAACGGCGGCCCCCAGGCGGCACCTCGGCGCTCCTTCTTCGACCCCAGCCCGGCCCGCGACCCGGCCTCGGGCGGGGGGCGTCCCGCTGACCGGGCGGCCCCGCCGAGCCGGTTCGGGCGAGGCAGCCAGCCCTTCCCGCGCCGCCGCCCAGCCGAAGCGCCGGGCGACGAGACCGCGACACGGGCGTTTCCGATGGCGGCGGACCCGGCAGCCACCCAGCCGGTGCGTCGGCCGGAGGGTCGCCTCGGCGCGTCCCGGCCGGAGGGCGGCCTCGGCGCGTCCCGTGGGGTGGGCGCACCGCCACCCGGCGAGGAGATCACCCAGCCGCTGCCGCCGCGCCGGCACAACCCGCTGGCCGAGGAGCCCACCCGCGCGTTCCGGATCACCGGTGAGTCGCCACTGGTCGGCGCGCCTGGGCGGCCCGGTCCGTCGGCCGAGGAGACGCAGGCGATCCCCCAGGACCGGTCGGGCCGGTTCGGGCCGCCGCCGGAGGAGCTGCCACCGTCCGTCGCGGAACCGGTCTCCGGGCCACCCGCGCCGCGCCGCGGCTTCACGCCCATCGTCATCGAGGGCACCATCATCGAGTCCCGCGACCTCACCGAGCCGGTGGAGAGCAGCGCGCCGGCCCAGACGCCCCGCCGGCCCAGCCCCACCGAGGCCGCCCCGCCGTTCGGCCCGGCGCCCTCCGGTCCGGGCCTGTTCGGTCCGTCGTCTGCCAGCCCCGCCGAGGCCGCGCCGCCGTCGTTCGGATCGGCGCCTCCCGGTCCGGGCCTGTTCGGTCCGTCGTCCTTCGGTCCCAGCCCGTCCGGGCCCGCGTCGTTCACGCCCGGTCGGCCCGCCTCGAACCCGTCCAGCCCACACCTCGTAACGCCGACAGAGGTCGGCGACGGCCCGGGTGATCCGGCTATCGACCGCCGAGTCGACGCCCCGGTCAGTGGCGACCGCGCCGACGGCGGTAGTTCGTCGGTCGGGCCGACCGGTACGGACCGGGCCGGCAGCGGCGAGAGCGCGATCGCGGGCGACGGTCCGCGGTCGCCGGCCGACGAGCCGCCGCCGGTGGAGTTCGAGCCGGCCAACACGGTCGAGGAGGACCTGCTCAGCGCCGCCAGCTCCGGCAGCACCGACACGTTCCTGTCCACGCTGCTGCTGGCCCGGGTGCTGCTGCCGGCGGCACCGGACTCGGTGCGGGGGAGCCGCCCGGGGGATCCCGGCTTCGTCTGGCGTACCGGGCAGCTCGACGGCGAGACGTACGTGGTGGTCTACACCTCGGCGGAACGCCTCGCCGACCACGTCGAGGAGGACGTCGACACGGTCCGGGTGAAGTTCGCCCAACTGATCCGTCGCTGGCCCGACGAGGACTGGTCGTTCGCCGTCAACCCGGGCACGCCGGTCGGTGCCAAGCTGCCCGGTGAGCAGATCGTCGCGTTGGCCAACTGGGCCGCCGAGGTGGGGCTCGGGGACGACCTGGAGGTGGACCAGGAGGAAGCGCCGGCCGTGGCCGAGCCCACCGCCCGCCCCCGGTACGCCCCCGCGGCGGTCGACCCGACCCGGCCCACGGTCATGCAGAAGGCGATCGCGCCCAGCCAGCTCGCGTACTACCTGGATCGCGGGTACGACCGGGTGTCCGGGTTCGTGCACCGGGCCGGTGAGCTGTCCCACCTGACCACACCGGCTCAGCTGCACGACGCGCTGGGCCTCAGCTACCCCGGCTCGCCGTTCGCCCCGGACGCCGAGGAGATCTACGTGCTGCGCTGGCCGGCGCACCGGCCGAGCCTCTACCGCATCCCGTACGGCGGTCAGAACGAGCCGGCGATGCGGGCCATGGAGGGCTGGGTCATCGAACGCCCGCCGTTCCGGGGCAACGGCTTCGCCCCGGGCGAGAGCAGCGACGTCGTGGCCGAGTTCAAAGTGGACAGCGCACGCCTGCCGCACGGCGCCCAGCTCTGGCGGATCGGCGCGGACGGCACCGAGCGGGTGGTCGCGGAACTGGACACCGACTCGGTCACCTGGCGACGGGTCGGGGAGGCGTGATGCGCGACGGTTACGTGGCCCGTTGGCAGGGCCGGGAATACCAGGCCAGCCCGGACGGCGACAACATCCGCCTCTACCAGCCCGAGCCGGGCGAGGGTTTCGAGGAGGTCCGCGCGGGCCGCTACGTCCGGGTGCTGCCGGCGAGCGAGATCGAGGATCTGGCGTACGTGCGGACCACCTGCACCTGGAAGGGGCAGCCGTTCATCGTGCTCGGCGAGCACGACGCCTGGCTGCGGGTGGAGTACACCGGTGGTCGCTGGCCGGTGGCCGAGGCGATGCGGCTGGAGGTCTTCGACTTCGGTGTCTACCAGGGTTGGGCGCCGGCCGCCGAGGTCACCGATCTGCGGGAGCAGCGGGTCTGACCGGTCAGGTCTTCGCCCACCGCAGGATTTCACCAAGCACCAGCTCCGGTGTCTCCAGGTGCGGGAAGTGCCCCACCCCGTCGAGCAGTCGCCACTCGTACGGGGCGACGACGTACCGGCCCGAGCCCAGCGCGGTCCGGGGCAGGGAGGCGGTGTCCAGGGCGCCGTGCAGTTGCAGGGTCGGGGTGGACAGCGGCTTCTGCATCAGGCGGACGAACCGGTAGCCGTGCAGCCGCAGCAGCGAGCGGAACGCCCAGCGGTAACCCTCCAGAGCGCAGAAGGCGGCCTGCGGGATGCGCATCGCCTCCCGGCACCGCTCGGCGTACGCCTCGAAGTCCGGCCCGTCGACCCACTGTGGGCCGCCCCAGCGGCGCATGATCTCGCCGACGGCCGCCGCGCCGTCGCGGGTCAGCACGTGCTCGTAGCGGGGTAGCTGGAACTTCAGGGCCGGGGTGGAGGCGGTGAACTGCCCGCGCGGGTCGGCGAAGATGGCGGCGCGCAGTCGCAGCGGGTGCGGTGCCCCCAGCACCACGAGCCGGCGGACCAGGGACGGGTGGAACGAGGCGACAGTCCAGGCCACCATGCCGCCGAGGCCGCTGCCGACGATCGTCGCGGATCGTTCACCGAGCGCGCGGATCAGGCCGGCGATGTCGGCGGCGAGGGTGTAGCCGTCGTACCCCCGGGGTGGTTTGTCGCTGGCGCCGTAGCCGCGCAGGTCGACGGCGACCGCCCGGAAGCCGGCGTCGGCGACCGCCGGCAGCATCTGGTGCCAGGCCCACCAGTGCTCGGGGAAGCCGTGCAGGAAGAGCACCATCGGGCCGGTGCCGGCCTCGACAACGTGGAACCGGCTGCCGTTGGCGCCGACGAAACGGTGCGTCCACGGCCCCTCGGTGAGGACACAGGACTCGTCGACGGCCCCGCCGCGCTGGTCGGTCATGGCAGACAGCCTAGGACCCGGTTGCCGCAGGCGGCCCCGGTGGTCGCGTTGAACAGGGGAAAGCCCCGGGTTGCCCCCGGACGGAGACCAGGGGAGGTGGCTCGACTGCCCCAGGAGAACCCGGTCCGAGCCATCCGGGAGGTGTCGGACAAAGGGCGACGCCCGGGCAGTTGACCTGCCCGGGCGTCGCTGGTTGGTGCGGGATCAGTGGTCAGCTGATCCGGATCTTCATCGAGGTGCCGTCCTGCTCCAGAACCCTGATCTTGACACCGGTCGCGGGAAGCTTGACGCCGTGGTTCGGCAGCTCCTCGTAGAAGTACTTCTTGGTGTCGTCGAACAGCGGCTCGGCAGCCTGGCCACGGATGTACTGCGGCTGGCTGTTGAGGTGCAGGGTGAACGAGTCGGCCTTGTTCAGGCTGAACGGGGCGTCGTACACCTGGACGCGAGCGCGCCAGGGTGCCCCGGTCAGGTTGTAGATCGGGCGCGGGTGCGCGTCGATGTACAGGTTGCGACCCTCACCCGGGTGACCACCCGGGTTGGTCGGGGACACCGGGGCGGTGTTGTTGTCCGACCAGCGGGTGTTCCAGTACGAGATGAGCAGGCCCTCCTGGTACGCGTAGTGGTCCACCCAGTCCGGGCGGGTGTTCGCGTAGCCGAAGAAGTACGGGCCGGTCTTCAGGTACTTGTCGTACGAGACGTACGACCGGTTGCCGGCGATGTAGAAGTTGTCGAACAGCCGGGTGTAGTTCGCCCCGACGACCTGGAACTTCTCCAGGGCCCAGCCGGCGTCGGTCTCGGCGCCGTCGCTGAACACGGTCTGGCCGTCGGCGGTCACGGTGATCGCGTCACCGAAGAAGCCGCCCTCGGAGACGCCACCGTCGGTGACGTAGTGCAGGCGGACCTGCGCCACCTTGCCGGCGACCGAGGTCAGCGGGATGTTGATGTCCGTCCAGGCGCCCCTGCTGGTGCCGGCGAGGGCCGGGCGGCCCGCGCCGTCGACGCCGATCGGGGTGCCGTTGACAGTGCCGTCCAGGTCGGTCCAGGTCTTACCGCCGTCCGTGGACGCCTCGAAGTAGAGGTAGTCGTATCCGGCCTCGATGCTGTACTTGCCCTTGAGCGACAGCGCCGCCGAGGACTTCCCGGTGAGGTCGAACGTCCTCGTCATTTTGCTGTCGAGGTCGTCCTCGTTTCCGGAGAAGTACTGCTTGGACCCTTCGAACGGTGCGCCGTAGTTGAAGGTGTACTCCCGCTTGGGCAGCACCACCACCGCGGCCTGCGCCTTGGTGGAGTTGTACTCCTGCGGGCCGAGCTCCAGCGAGCGCTTCTGCCCCGCCACGATCACCTCGTGGTCGAGCCAACCGAGCTGGAGCTTGTTCCACGCGCCGAGGTCGCCGCCACGGTCGCCGATGCCGGCGTCGTTCTTGGCGCCGAGCCGGCTCTGGGCCATCAGGGTCCAGTGCTCGTTGTTGTTGTCCCCCGGGCCGTAGTCGTCCGGCAGGCCCAGGTCGTGGCCGTACTCGTGGTAGAAGACGCTACGGCCGCCGTTTTCCGGCTGGATCGTGTAGTCGCGGATCCAGACGCCGGTGTTGCCGATCTGGGTGCCGCCGATCGGGAAGTTCGGCGGGCCGACGGGCGAGCTGTTGTACGCCGACCAGCGGTGGCTCCAGATGGCGTCCTCACCCTGCTGCGGGTCACCGTCGGCCTGGTCGCCGCCGGAGTGGACGATCTGGAAGTGGTCGATGTAGCCGTCCGGCTCGTTGAAGTCGCCGTCACCGTCGTAGTCGAAGCGGTCCCACTGGTCGAAGGACTTCATCTCGGTGGCGATCTGCGCGTCCGTCCGGCCCTTGGCCTTCTGGTCGGCGACCCACTGGTTGGCGGCGTCGCGGACCAGCGCCCAGGTGTTCGAGCACACGTTGTCGGCGCAGACGGCCGGGTCGTCCCGCGGGTCCGGTTCCTGGCCGGGCTCCGGGTCCGGGATCGGGTCGTCGGAGCGACCGTAGCGGGCCTCGTTGTACCGGACCTTGACCCAGTCGGTCACCTCACCGTCGACGGTGTAGCGACCCGAGGACTGCGCCTCGTAGTACTGCTTGAGCGACTCGTCGCCCGGGTTGGTGCCGAAGTACAGCTGACGGAAGTGCTCCGGGCTGAAGTCCGGCTGCCAGATGGTGGAGTTGTCCACGGCCCGGTTGGGCTCGGGGATCTTGTTGTGCAGCGGACCCTCGAACGTCGTCGGTCCGGCGATGTCCGGGTTCATGTCCTTGTCCGGGTAGGACGGGTGCCGCTCGTCCCCGAACTCGGCCAGGATCACGAAGATCTTGTCGGTCCGCTCCCGCTTGAGCTCGACGTACTGGTCCTTGGTGGCCTTCGCGCCGGCAGAGCGCGCGTTGGCGTTGGTGGCCGTCTTACCGACCTGGCCGACCTTGACGACAGTGCTGCCGTTGCGCTCGATCGGCTTGCTACGGCCACTCAGCACGTCGCTGAGCCCCTGCTCACGCAGTGCGCGGCGCTTGTCCTCAAGCTTGTCGGGGAGCTCATCCTTCAGTGCCTGTGGTTCGGCAGCGGCCGGTGCTGCCGCCGGCAGTTTGGGCTGAGGCGCCGCCGAGGCGGACGGGCCGAAAGCCAGGCCCGTCGCCGTCAGTGAGAGCCCGAGCAGACCCACTGCGACTTTGCGCACGTGGTACCTCCGGTGTGAGGGAACCGGCCCAACGGGGGTACGGGCCGGTGGGAGATCGATCCCACTAGGGGGACCATTGGTGAACATAGTTACTGGCGGGACGGGTGGGAAGACGGTCGCGTCGATTTGTTGCAAGATTTTGTTGGGAATGCTTTCCACCGTCACACACCCGCGCTTCATCAGCCACGGTGACCAGCGCGGACCAGATGGCTCGGATTACAACGACCTATTTCGATCAATGTGATCGAGATACGACAGTGGGGCCGGCAGCGTCTCCGCCACCGGCCCCACCGTCAGTTGTCGAACCGTGAAAACCGTTACTTCTTCGCCGGGGTGACGAAGATCGTGGCGGACGAGTTGTCCGCGGCCGCCTTCTTGATGGTCAGCGAGACGCCGTAGTTCACGCCCGCGTCGCCAGGGTTACCGGTGCCCAGCACGATCGCTCCGCCGCCCAGGGCCACGCCGTAGAACTCCGGCGCGGGGCTGCCGTCCGGGTTGGTGACCCGGGTGGTGTACGGCGCGTTGTTGCGCGACGGCAGGACCACCGACGCGTCGTTGTCCCGCGCGTAGGCAGCGCCATTGCGCATCTCGATGCCCGGGTACCAGCCCTTGGCGTCGGTGAACGCCTTCACCGGCGGCAGCCCCTTGAACTTCGTGCAGTAGGCGCTGTACGGCTCGTT
This sequence comes from Micromonospora sp. NPDC005220, assembly GCF_040607895.1. Classification (NCBI taxonomy): domain Bacteria; kingdom Bacillati; phylum Actinomycetota; class Actinomycetes; order Micromonosporales; family Micromonosporaceae; genus Micromonospora; species Micromonospora sp. NPDC005220. Next base: position 66,582 of record NZ_JBEXHP010000008.1, on the reverse strand, counting down.
CGCCGCCTCCAGGCACTCGGTGAACGGGTACGTCCTGTTCAGCGTGAACGCCGCGTTCGACGACTGCGGGCGGCTGGGCAGGTTGTCCGTCACCGACGGGTCCTTCACGGCCGCCTCGCCGGTACGCCGCAACGGGTCGAAGTGCGAGTCGACGATGAGCAACCCGCCCTTCGCGCCGTAGCTGGGCAGCGCGGTCATCTGCCCGGTGACGTGGTTGACCTCGCCGAGCGCGGTGTCCCGGTACCAGACCAGCATGCCCGGCGCGTTGTAGGAGATCCGGTCCACCTTCCACGCCTCGTGCGAGTAGATGGTGTCGTAGGCGTACTTGAGGCCCTTGTCGAAGCCGTCGAAGTTGCGCCACTCCGCCAGGTAGTACTGGGCGTGCACCTCGGTGCCGCTGGAGACCTTCCAGCCCGCACCCGTGGTGTCGACGAAGGTGCCGCCGGTGGCCGTCCAGCCGTTGGCGCCGCCCTCGACGTCGTCACTCCAGGTGGTGGCGCCACCGCCGGTGACCGAGAAGTCGTCGACGAACCAGTTGCGCTCCTCGAAGGCCTCGTCGGTGGCCAGCCGCAGCCGCACCTGAACCGTCGTCCCGGCGTACGCCGACAGGTCGACGTAGTCGTGCCGCCAGCCGTCGGTGCTGCCGGTCAGGCCGTACTTCTTGCCGCCGAAGTCGTTCATCCGGCCGTTCGGGTCCGGGTAGCCGTCCGGCGTGGTGACCACCGTGCCGCCCTCGTCGTACACCTTCTGCTCGGTCCAGGTCGTACCGCCGTCGGTGGAGAGCTCGACGAAGCCGTAGTCCCAGTCCTCCTCGATGATGTAGTTGTTCCACATCCAGAACTTCGAGTCGGCGGCCGCCGGCACGTCGACCGAGCGGCTCAGCTTGACGTCAGCCCACTCCTGGTCGTTGTTGCTGTGCCACATCTTGGTGCCGCTGTGCGGCGTGGCCAGCGTGGTCACCTTGTCCGGAAGGTCGACCTTGATGCCGTCCTCGGAGTCGATCGGGGTGCGCGACGTCTGGCCGAGCTTCACCTCGCGGGGGTTCGACCCGGGGCGGATGGTCAGCGGGTCGGCCCAACCGAGCACCCACTTGTCCCAGATGCCCATGTGCGTCGGGAGCGCCTGGAAGATCTCACCCGAGTGCGAGCCCGAGGCCATCAGGTCCCAGAAGTCCACGTCGGAGTCGGCGTTGCCGGACGTGTCGTAGAGGTCCGGCAGGCCCAGGTCGTGGCCGAACTCGTGAGCGAAGACGCCGACGCCCGCGTCCTCCGGCTGCACGATGTAGTTCGACGCCTTCAGGTTGGTGCCCGGGATGGTGTAGCCACCGGCGACCGTGGAGGAGTGCGCCCAGACGGCGTACACGCCCTGGTCGCCGCCGCCGCGGGACTTGCCCTGACCGGCGTGCACCAGCACCAGGTGGTCGATCACGCCGTCCGGCTCGAAGACGTTGCCGTCACCGTCGCGGTCGGCCTGGTCCTCGATGTCGTAGTCGGCCCACGGGAAGTTGGGGTCCTTCGCGACGAGCGCGTCGATCGCGTCAGTCGCCAGGCGGCCCGCGCCGGCCGGGTTGTCCGGGTGGCCGTTCATCGACTGCTCACGGCCGGGGACCCAGGCGCCGGTCTCGTCCTGGAAGCAGCGGTTGGCCGCGTACCAGCCCTCCGAGTGCGGCACGGTGATCCACGGGCTGGCCTGCCCGTCCACCGTGTACGCGTTCTTGGACATCTCCAGGTACATGTTGTGCATGGTGCGACCGGACAGGTCGATGCCCTTCTTGCCGTCCGGGCCCTTCAGGTCCGTGCGGACCCGCTCGGTGATGCCCTTCTTGGTGTAGAGCATCTTGTTGTAGTGCGACGGCGAGAAGTCCGGCACCCACATCGAGTTGTTGTCCTCGTGGGGCAGTCGCGCCGGGTCCGGGATCTTGTTGTGCTTCGGCCCGTTCTGGACCGTGCCGGGGACACAGGTGCGGTCCTCGAACACCGTCTTGGGGACCATCACGTTGGTGAAGTCGTCGTTGGCCTTGTCGTTGAACTCGACAAGCAGCGTCAGCAGCTTCGCCGTCTGGGTGGTCGGGGCCTTCTTGAACTTGCGGGGGTTCTGGCCCGTCTTCAGCGACTTGGCCTCGTCCTTGGCCAACTGCCGTGCGGTCACCGGGTTACCCCGGGCGTGCTTGCGGTCGAACTCGCGCGCGGACTCCGCGGCAGGGGTGTAGATGCCACCCTTGCCCTTCACCTCACGACCGGTGGTGTCCGGCTGCACCTCGGGCTCGGCGTAGTTGATGTAGTGCTCGTCGGCGCCGATCACCGCCACGGGGGTGCCGGACGACGGCTTGGCGGCCGCGCTGCCACTCACGGTCAGTGATGTGGCCGCGAGGGCGATGGCGGGCAGCGCGACGAGTAGTCGTCGCCGCGCCCTGGACTGCGGTTTGTGGTTCATGCCGCTCCGTTTCTCGGGCATGGAGAGGAGGACGTTGGGATGGCCGACAATCGAAGCGATGTCTGTCGAACTCTGCCAACCTGCGTGAACCTAAAGCACAACCGGCCGAAAGGACAGTGGTGGTCGACTCCTGTGCCCGTTCAGCTTCTCCCGACTCCCCCGACCGACCGATGTGACAGTCGTGAGGTGGCACGAACCGTACCCGTAAGACATGACGGAGGGTGGCGGTCCGCACGGACCGCCACCCTCCAATGGGTACGCCTACCGTCAGTCCTCGTCGGACTTCGTGCCGCTCATCCCTGAGGAGATAAGGTCCATCACCGAGGAGTCCTGCAACGTGGTCACGTCGCCCAGCGACCGGTTCTCCGCCACGTCTCGCAGCAACCGGCGCATGATCTTGCCGGAGCGGGTCTTCGGCAGCTCCGGCACCAGCATGATCTGCCGCGGCTTGGCGATCGGGCCGAGCGTCTTCGACACGTGGTTGCGCAGGTCGGCGATGAGTTGCTCGCCCGCCTCGCCGACGATGTCCGTGGTGCCGCGCGGAATGGCGAACGCGACGATAGCCTGACCGGTGGTCGGGTCGGTCGCGCCGACGACAGCCGCCTCGGCCACCGACGGGTGCGACACCAACGCCGACTCCACCTCGGTCGTCGAGATGTTGTGCCCGGACACCAACATCACGTCGTCCACCCGGCCGAGCAGCCAGATGTGCCCGTCGTCGTCCTTCTTCGCACCGTCGCCGGCGAAGTACATGCCCTGGAACCGCGACCAGTACGTGTCGATGAACCGGTCGTCGTCACCCCAGATGGTGCGCAGCATCGACGGCCACGGCTCGCGCAGCACCAGGTAGCCGCCACCACCGTTCGGCACCGACTGGCCCTGGTCGTCCACCACGTCGGCCACGATGCCCGGCAGCGGCGTCATCGCCGAACCCGGCTTGGCCGCGGTCACCCCCGGCAACGGCGAGATCATGATGGCGCCCGTCTCGGTCTGCCACCAGGTGTCCACGACCGGCAGTTCGCCCCGGCCGATGTGCTGCCGGTACCAGATCCACGCCTCCGGGTTGATCGGCTCGCCGACGCTGCCCAGCAGGCGCAGCGAGGACAGGTCGAAGCCGGCCGGGATGTCGTCGCCCCACTTCATCATCGTCCGGATCAGGGTGGGAGCGGTGTACAGGATGCTCACCCCGTACTTGTCGATGATCTCCCAGAACCGGCCCTTGTGCGGCGTGTCCGGGGTGCCCTCGTACATCACCTGGGTGACGCCGTTGGAGAGCGGGCCGTACACGATGTAGGAGTGCCCGGTGACCCAGCCGATGTCCGCGGTGCACCAGTAGACGTCCGTCTCCGGCTTCAGGTCAAAGACCGCGTGCGCGGTGTACGACGCCTGGGTGAGGTAGCCGCCGGTGGTGTGCAGGATGCCCTTCGGGCGGGCCGTGGTGCCGCTGGTGTACAGGATGAACAGCGGGTGCTCGGCGTCGAACGGCTGCGCGGTGTGCTCGGCCGACGCGGTTTCCACCGTCTCGTGCCACCAGTGGTCCTTCTCCGACCAGGCGACCTCCTCGCTGGTGCGGCGGACCACGAGTACGTGCTCCACCGACGGGGAGTTCGCCACCGCCTCATCCACAGTGGGCTTCAACGCCGACGGCTTGCCCCGCCGGTAACCACCGTCCGCGGTGATCACCACCTTGGCGCTGGCGTCCTGGATCCGGTTGCTCAACGAGTCCGCGGAGAAGCCGCCGAAGACCACACTGTGCGCGGCGCCGATCCGGGCGCAGGCCAGCATCGCCACCGCCGCCTCCGGGATCATCGGCAGGTAGATCGCCACCCGGTCGCCGGCGGTCACCCCGAGGTCGGTGAGCGCGTTCGCCGCCCGGCAGGTCAGCGCGTGCAGGTCGGCGTACGTGATGGTGCGGGTGTCGCCCGGCTCGCCCTCCCAGTGGATCGCCACCTTGTCGCCCCGGCCCGCCTCGACGTGCCGGTCCAGGCAGTTGTACGCCACGTTGAGCTGCCCACCCACGAACCACTTCGCGAACGGCGGGTTCGACCAGTCGAGCACCTCATCCCACTTCTTCGACCAGGCCAGACGATCGGCCTGCTTCGCCCAGAAGGCCAGCCGGTCGGCCTCAGCCTCGGCGTACGCGTCGACGGTGACGTTGGCGTGCGCGGCGAGTTCGGCCGGCGGGGGGAACTGGCGCGTCTCGTTCAGCAGATTGGCCAATGCCTCGCTCATGCCGTGACTCCTCATCCTCGGGGTGACCTGGGTCTCGATGGCACGAGGGTAGTCGCGGGTCCCTCGACCGGCCACGGCTGCCCGCTCCCTCGCGCCGAGTGGCCCCCGCCGCGCGCCCGACGGCCCGTCCCCGCCGACGCGCCCCCGAGTCGGGTGGTCCGGGTCGCGTTGCGGGCGGGTGCGGCCCGCCGGGTCGGGTCGGGTCGTTAGCGTGGCGGGGTGACCACCGACCCGCTCGCCCCGTTGCTCGCGCTCGCCGACATCACCGCCGCCGTCGAGAAGGCCCGCGAGCGGTTCGACCAGGCGCTCGGGCACCGGGCGCTGCGCCGGCACGGCGGACAGGTCGCCGCCGAGGTCAGCCTGCGCTCAGCCGTGGCCAGCGCGGCCCTCGAGGGGGCCGGACACGAGCGCGAGGCGGTCCGGGCCGGCACCGTCACCGACCCGGTGCTCCAGGGGGCGCTGCGGGTCGCCGGAGCGCTGCCGGGCCTGAGCGAGCTGTGGCCGAAGGCGCCCCGCCAGGCGCTCGCGAAGCTGCACGTGCTCGCCGCCCGGGACCTGGTGTCGGAAGCCGAGCTGGGCCGCCCGGTGGCCGACCCCGTGGTCGCCACCCGGCTGGACGGGCTGGCCGGCCTCGTCGCCGGCGGCACGAAGGTCTCCCCGCTGGTGCTCGCCGCTGTCGTACACGGGGAGTTGCTGAACCTGCGGCCGTTCGCCGGGCCGTCCGGCGTGGTGGCCCGCGGCGCCGCCCGGCTGGTGCTGCTCGCCAGCGGCCTCGACCCGCGTGGCCTGCTCGCCGTCGACGTCGGGCACCGCGAGCGGGAACCCGAGTACGTCGGCGCGGCCGGTGCCTTCGCCACCGGCACCCCGGACGGGCTGCGCTCCTGGCTACGCCACTACATGGCCGCCGTCGAGGTCGGCGCCGACCAGCTCACCACCATCGGAGACGAAATCCTCGCCGCCGCCTGAGCTGGCGCGGTCAGGCGGTGGTGGCGGCTCGGGTGCGGCGGTGGCGGCCGTACCAGGCGATGCCGATGGCCACGCCCACCCCTACCCCCAGGGCCGCGGCGGCCACCGGGACCGCGGGCCGTTCCCGCAGCCGCCGGCCCAGCGGGATCGGGTGCCGGAACTCCAGCACCGGCCACGCGTTCTCCGAGGCCAGCTTCCGCAACTGCCGGTCCGGGTTGACCACGCTCGGGTGGCCCACGCACTCCAACAGCGGACGATCGCTGTACGAGTCGGAGTAGGCGTACGAATCAGCCAGGTCGTAGTCCCGGGCGGCGGCCAACTCGGTGACCGCCTCGACCTTGCTCGGGCCCGCCGCGTAGAACTCGACCTCGCCGCTGTACCGGCCGTCCCGCACCGTCATCCGGGTGGCGATCACGTCGGTCACCCCGAGCAACTCGCCGATCGGCCGGACCATCTCCTCACCGGACGCCGACACCAGCACCACGTCCCGCCCGGCCGCCTGGTGCTCCTCGATCAGGGCCGCGGCTTCGGCGTACACGTAGGGGTTGATCAGCTCGTGCAGTGTCTCCGCGACGATCTGGCGGACCTGCTCCACCTGCCAGCCCTTGCAGAGCGTAGCCAGATAGTCCCGTGTTCGGGCCATGGTCTGCTCGTCGGTGCCGCCCAGCCGGAACATCAGCTGCGCGTACGCCGACTTGACCACGTCACGCCGGGTGATCAGCCCATCCCGGTAGAACGGCCGACCGAACGCCAGGGCGCTCGACTTGGCGATGACGGTCTTGTCCAGATCGAAGAAAGCGGCACTTCGGCCCACGGCGCGAAAGTCTAGCCGGATGGTCTATCGTCGGCGGGTGCCCGGGGTCCTGCCACCCCTCAGACCTGCGGGCTCTCCGCTCCGCGTGATCACGCTCACACTCTGCGAGGAGATTTTCGCAGTGAGTGGAGGCAGCACCACTCGACGTGACGGGCCCGCTCAGGCAGACTTGTCCGTACGACGAGCTTTCACATCCTCGAAACAGGCAGACCCTCAGCGGTTGCACCCCCCGTGGCCGCTGAGTGGTTCGGCTCGACCCCCCCGGAGCCGAACCTCCGACGACCCCCGTCTCCCCCCGACGGGGGTCGTCCCTTTTCCGGGAGCGCTCCACCGCAGCTCACAGGTCGTCCTCGGGCCCGTCCAGGGAGGGCGTTTCTACGGCCGGAGGCAGCAGAGAGGCAGCCGTCGAACGCCTCTAGGAACCCGAGCGGCGTAGTGGTCCGGGGTGTGGGTGTACCGGTTGAGCGTCGTGGATGCCTGCTCGTGGCCCATGACCCGCTGCACCAGGTTGATCGGGACTCCGTCGGTGACCAGCCAGGTGGCGTAGGCGTGCCGCAAGTCGTGGAACCGTATTCCGCCGACAGCCTTGGCCGCGACACAGGCGACGGCCTCCCGTTCGGTGGTGAACTCGGCCGACCACTCGATGCCCTCCCGATCGGGCCACGTAGCGCGGTACCGGTGCGGACCGGTGTTGGCGATTTGGCCGAGCAGGCCCGCGCGGACGAGCGAGGGAGCCAGATCCGACGCCGGAAGTTCGACCGGCGCAGTGGGCGCACTACCCGGTCGCGGAAAACGAGGGCTCGCGGGTCCGGGTCACTGGCTTCGGTGTCGTTTAATTTGCGCGCTGCTGCCTTCAGAATGACGTGTGGTCTTCATGTCGATGCGCCGCTGGCTCCGCTGGGTCGTGGTGGTGATGTCAGCGGGCGCCTTAGCCGTCCCGGTCGTGCAATTCCTGGTGAAACAAGGTCTGGACCGAGCCGAGAAGATCACCAGCATCAGCTTCGGGCTCCTCGGGTCGGTGGGGTTGGTAGCTAGTTGGCTGACGACACGACCCGGCAGGAAACCCGAGACCGCAGGCGCGGCGAAGTCGGTGGCTCCCGGGCGTCTGCTGCACCTGAGAGAAGACGGGCAGCCGCCACTGGTAGAGCAGGTCGACCCGCTCGATCTAGGCGTTAAACCCGCCATCGACTCCCTTGACCACGCCCGCGACCTTCCCCTCTATGTTGCTCGCACCGGTGACGACAACCTGGAATGGGCCATCGCCGAGGGCGGGATCGTGCTGTTGCATGGCAGGGCAGCCGCTGGTAAGAGCCGCAGTGCTCTTGAGGCCATCCGCCGGCTACGTCCTAGACACCGGCTGTTCGTCCCGGCAAAGCCGGGCGCGCTCAGGGAACTGGTCGAGGCCGGCTATCCGATTAGCGACGCCGTGGTGTGGCTCGATGACCTGGAACGTTTCCTCACACCTGGGGGCGTCGATCAGGCACTGCTTCAGCGACTGTGCCCCCCTGGGCGGGCCGATGTGGTGCTGGTGGCCACCATCCGCGACGAGGAACTCTCCCGCCTGGACCACGCCGCCATCCTCGGCCGAGATGGCACAGAACTTGTCGCTGGCATGGACGAGGCCGCCGCCAAGCTCGTGGCCCAGATCCGCGGCCGACGCCGAATCCTGGTTGGCCAGTACCTCACCGATCAGGAACGCACAGCCGCCGAGAACACCGGGGACGCCCGGATTGCCGCCGCCCTGACCGCCGGAGTTGGGTTCGCCGAGTATCTCGCCGCCGGTCCGGCGATGATGCGCCGCTGGTCTGTAGGCGACGGACCCATGTTCGAGGTCGGACATGCCCTCATCAGTGCGGGGGTGGACTGCCGCCGCGCCGGCTACACCGCCCCTGTCTCCCGCGACATCCTGGCCAAGCTTTACCGCCCTTACCTGTCCCTGGCCTGGAGACACCGCGCCGACCTGCCCACCATTGGCGAAGGACTCGCATGGGCGTGCGAGCGCGTCCTCGGTGCCAGCTCGTGCCTGCTGCCTCACGAGGGCGGTACCTACACCGCCTCCGACTACCTGCTCGACCGCACCGCCATCGGCCAAGGCCCCCTCGCCACCACCCCAGTCCCCGACCACGTCTGGACCACCTTGCTCGCCATCGCCACTGCACGCCAAGCCGTCAGGATCGGCGTTCAGGCCTACGACACCCCACGGCCAGAAGTCGCCGAACATGCCTGGCGCATCGCCGCAGATGCTGGTGACACCAGGGCGACGTTCTACCTGGGGGTTTTGTTTGCCGAGCGTGATGATGATCGGGAAGCGGAGGACTGGTATCGGCGGGCAGCCGCCGCCGGCAACAACAGGGCGATGAACAACCTGGGAGTTCTGCTTGCCGGGCGTGGTGATGATCGGGAAGCGGAGGAGTGGTATCGGCGGGCAGCCGCCGCCGGCAACACCGGGGCGATGAACAACCTGGGGGTCTTGTTTGCCGGGCGTAGTGATGCTCAGGCGGCAGAAGAGTGGTATAGGCGGGCAGCCGCCGCCGACGAAACCCAGGCGATGAACAACCTTGGGCTTTTGCTTACTAATGAGAAGGGTGATGACCGGGAGGCGGAGCAGTGGTTTTGGAGGGCGGCCGACGCCGGCCACCCCCGGGCGATGTTCTGCCTGGGGTTTCTGCTCTTCAAGCGTGGTGATCACCAGGAGGCGGAGCAGTGGTTTCGGAGGGCGGCTAATGCCGGCGACATGGGGGCAATGTTCGGCCTGGGAGCTGTGCTAGAAGAGCGTGGTGATGACCAGGAGGCGGAGCAGTGGTATCGGCGGGCAGCCGCCGCCGGCCACACCGAGGCGATGCACAACCTGGAGATTCTGCTTGCCGAACGTGACGACGGCGAGCAAGCCGGGGGGTAACACCAACTGTGCCCTCCGAGCGAATGCCCGGTCTCGAATGGCCGGCTGCCGGCGAGACGGTTCAAAGTTTCTGTACGTCTTCAAGGCGGCCCTGAACGGGCCGCACGCGCCGCCGCCTGGGCACGCGTCCGTCGCTCCGCTGTCGCTTCACGCCGGCCACGCAGAACGCCTGTCGGCTGGCGCGGAGGGCGGGAAGCCCGGGGCCGCCGCAGACGGTAGCGCTGAGTGTGGTTGAGGTTGGTGGGCCGGCAGCCGGCCGGGGCGCGGCGGCCGTCGTACCGCCGCGCCGTGGGGCGGGTCACCGCCGGCCGTGGTGGGGATGCGGCACGAAGGATGCGGGGCCGCCCCTCCGACCTCAAGGGTGCTACGCATCGCTACGCGACGGCCCTACGGGCCGCCCTTGACCCCGGAGCCTCTGCGACCCCTCGGGCCGGCGTTGCCGGCAGGCGGGGGCCTGCCCGTGATACGCGCGCCGCATCCCCACCACGACCTTGTCGCGCAGCCGACCCGTCGCGTGCCGTCAAGGCAAGCTTGACGTGGGCTGCTCGCTTTTCCAGCAGGCGGCGAGGGCCTGCCCGTGATGCTCGCGCCGCTTTTCTCGCGGTGCTTATCCGTCAGTAGGTCAGTTGGTCTGTTCAAAAAGGAGGCGCATCCCAGAAGGGATCCGACTTGTCGGGCGGCCAGAAACGCCAAATGATCTTTCTAAATTTCCATTTGAGAGCGGCCACTTTGTGCCAGAACCCGAATTTGAACCGCGTCCACCTTGATGGCTCCCACGATGATGGGAGAAGGCGTCGCGGTGTCTCGCGGTTCTTTCGGAGCCAATTCAGTCCAGCGGCATCGTAGAACTCGATTGAAATGTCGAAATCGTTTCCCGGTTGGAACTCGCGCAGCGGGTCCACCTTCACGGGCGGTGACAACTCTGTCGAGCCGTTGAATTTTTTTGCTATGACGTCAACGTACTCGTCGCCCCAGCCCTCGGTATCGTCCTGAGGGTACTTTGAGGAGCTGATCCCAACCTGCGCGTCCATGATCGGCTGCGAACTATAGTTGATCACTTCCCACGTTAACGCCACGAACGGGCCGCTATCGACCCCCGTCTCGGGATCGGTTGCCTCCCTTCTTGAACCGGTCAGTCTTGCAATAATTAACCGCGCTTGCGCTGACTCCTGGTCTCTCTGCTCCTCACGACGCACACGAATTTCGTGTCGAAGGAGCAGTAGGGTTGCAATCGCAGCGATGCCTGACATCAGCAGTCCGGCAAGACTGCCCCACGCCTGCATCCAGTCAGTGATCTTTGGAGCTTCTGCGGCTAGCACTGGGTCAGAGTATGACCAGTTGGCGACCTGGCAAGGTAGGCGGACTGGATCTTGCATTTGGTGCCGGACAACCTACGCAGCGCTTGTAAGCGAGGTGTCAGGCAGCGGGGCAGCAAGGAGGCAGCGAGAGCGCCGACGCGGGTCAACCCCGAACGTGAATCGACGGCGTCCGGCACCTGCTCGTTGACGCGGACCGACAGCGACTGACAGCGGCCGATAGATTGAGTCCGCATCCCCCCGACGGGGGTCGTCCCTTTCCCGGGAGCGCTTCCGGCCAGGTGAAGGCGTGTCTACCGGGTCCGCCGATCGAGGCAACGGCGGAGAGTCAGCGAAGGTTGGCCGCGCTGGTGGCCTAGTCCTCGGGCCTGTGTGTTGTGCCGGCGCGGAGTGCGCCACCGCCGCCGCTTCGGTCGGAAATTGCCCGCGGCTTCCGGCCGTTCCGATCCGGTCACGACGACGAGGAGACGATCAGTGGATTGAGCCCTCCGATCGAAGCTTGCTCGCGCGTACCAGGATTTGTACTTGAGGGCCACGACAGCCCGACGGGAAGAGTCTGACCCCTTCGACCCAGATCCACTCGTCCTGGGGCGGCCGATTGGCCACCAGCCGTACCCCGGTTACCCACAACCGCACCGGCCCGTCGGATGGCAGAAGGCGATCGACCGCGTCGATATCCAGCACCGCGCCGAGTCGTACCCGAACGTCAAACACCGCGGCTCCTCGTCGCTGGCGCCGTGTTGTTGAGCGGCGGCGCGCTGTCGATGGTGCGTCGTTGGATCTGGAGGCCGGCGATCTGGGCGAAGACTTCCCGTCGTTCCAGGGCCTTGCCGGTGGACAGGTTGATGGAGTAGCCGGTCAGCCACACCCAGCCGTGGTACGTCGGCTTGTCGCAAACCGAGGTCACCCGCAGCCACAAAGCCCGATCACCGCCGAACTGCACCGACGCCCGAGCGTCTATCAGCACCAGGTCACCCGGAACGGGGACACCCGGCCGGCGAGGCGTGGCTGTGCGAGGCACCGGGGCGGGCGGGCCTTTCACGGGCCGTCGTTCGGGTCGGGATCTCACGCCAGCACCCACCCCGGGCCAGCCTTAGCAGGCTGCCGCGCGACCGGAACCCGCGCAGCCCAGGAGTGGATGCCGCACGAGCTGCCAGCCCGTGGAAAATGCCTGCCTGATGGCGTGTAGGTCACCCCACTGGCGGACGAACTTCCATGCCCCTGCCGGAGCAGGGTGAGCTGGCTCCGCCAAGCCTTGACAACGCCTGGAGCGACGGGGCGCGGAAGCCGGCAAGCTGAACCGGCGGTGGTCTGGACGTGTTCGAAACCTTGCAGCACAAAGCATCACAATCTCCCCACCCCGCTAGGCATTAGAACTAGCTCTATGTGACCCGATCGCCTGTCGCGCTGTCAATAGAACTAGCTCTAATGTTTGTGAGTGAGGCATACTGCTGACAGAGATGGCTCTACGCAGCACGCGGCCAGGAGGAGCGATGGGCATCGGGTACCGGGATCTCGCTGTGCTCCTGCGCGAAGCCATCCAGCGCGGCGACTACGCCGAAGGCAGCACCCTGCCGAAGCAGGACGAGATCGCCGCGGAGCACGGGGTCAACATCAACACTGTCCGGCAAGCAGTGCGACTACTCGAAGCCGAAGGACTCGTCACGCCCGTCCGCAGGCGCGGCACCGTGGTCCGGCCACGCATGGCCATGAAACGGCTCGGTATCGATCGCTACGCCAGAAGCAAGTGGAAGTCAGGGCTGGTCGCGTTCGCCGCCGATCGTGAAGCTACCGGCCGCGCTTGGGTGCCAGGAGACCAGACCAACGAGGTGCGACTGACGAAGGCGGACGCCGAGACCGCCGACGCGCTCGGACTGGCAACCGGAGCGCCCGTTTACGAACGCGCCCGCCTGGTCAAGGAAGCCGACGTCCCCACCCACACTCTGACCAGCTACTACCGGCCGGAAGACGTGGAAGGAACATCCCTCATCGATCCGACACCAGGGCCGGCCGGAAGGGGTGGAGGCTTCGCTATCCTCGCCGACCGAGGACAGGCACCAGACACGATCACCGAAACCGTCCACGCCCGGATGCCCACCCCCGAGGAGACGCATCTCCTCCGCCTCCCCGCCGGTGAACCGGTCATGGTTTTGCACCGCACGACGTTCACCGAGAGCGGCCGACCAGTCGAGTTCGCCCGAGGGGTGCACGCCGCATCCCGCTTCACCTGGACGTACACCTTCAAGATCCCCGACTGAGGGATTAGCGATGCCGAGGACTCCCACGACCATCCCCGCCGAGTACCGCGCGGACGTCGAGCGCCTGTGGGACTACCACAACATGCACCACGAGATTCGGCCGGTAGACGTCGGCATCGGACTCGGCAGTCACGACCTCGGAGTTGCCAAGGCGGCCACCGATCTATACCACCGAGGGATGTTTCCGACGCTGGTCTTCACCGGCGCCAACGCCGCGACCACCATCGAGACCTTCCCTCGGGGGGAGGCCGTCCACTACCGCGAGTACGCCATAGCTCACGGCGTCTCAGCCGATGCGATTCTCATCGACACGCAGGCGACCAACACCGGTCAGAACATCGAGTACACACGCGCGCTCCTCGCAGAGCACCAGGTCCAGGCCCAGTCGGTAATCCTGATCTCCCGCCCCTACCAACAACGCCGCGCGTACGCCACCTGCAAGAAACTCTGGCCCGACGTCACAGTGATCTGCGCGTCCCACCCGCTCACACTCGACGACTATGTCACCAGCATCGGCAACACCAAGAAGGTCATCGACATGCTCGTCGGCGACACCCAACGCATCGGCAGGTACGCCGAACTCGGCTTTGCCATCCCCCAGCATGTCCCCGACGACGTCCGCGCCGCCTACAGCCGCCTGATCGCCGCCGGCTACACGAGCCGTCTCGTGTAGCCCGGCTACCGGCTCAGCGCTCGCAGGCCAGCCTCTGCCACCCTAGGCGACACCACGACCGCCACGATCTCATCGTCATTTGTCAGCGGCACCGACTTCTCCGCCGCACCGCCTCGATGAACTCGTTCAGCACCAGCTCGGGTGCGGTGCCATCCACGTACGCCCGATCCAGATCGCCCTGTCGCACGAGGTATCTGCCTGGCCAACGGGGCCGCCTCGCCCAGGAGTCCGCCTAAAGGCAAGGCAGCGCATATCCCCTTCAACTCCATGATCCGTCAGCTTATGTGTGGCGCGCGGCACCGCACTTGATCGCTACCACGTCAGGTCACTTCCGCCGACGGGGCTGCCCCTTTGCCCGTGGAAACGCTCCACTGCAGGAAGAGCCTGTGTCAGTGGTGCTACTCGGACGAGGCCCCTCCCCAGCTCGTCGCGGGCCGTGCGATCGCCGCTTGGCGTGTAATTTGCCGAACGGGACGAGCCGAGGAGGAAACAGGTGGCTGCTGGTGGATTCTCTCCGAAACGGCTGGCTCGGGTGCAGTGGATCGGCCCCCAGGGCGTCTAGCCGGATGAGTCACCCACATCCTGAACCCGGACATCCGACTGCCGGGGCATCTAGTTCCAGCTGATGATTGACCAATCCGTCTCAGCACATGCACGACAGCCGGCTCTGGTTACTCGGTGGCCCGGGTCACCGTCGGTGATATTTGAGTGCCTGCGGGCGCACTCGAATTCAGGGAGCGAACGAACCATCGCCGCCAGGACGCCATGCATGAGGGGAAGGCCGCCCAGCTCGCTGATCCGGACCCATGCGATGTCGTCATGCTCGTCAGGTGCACGGTTGGCGGGAGAGCCGACCCAGTCGTCAACTTGCCAGACGCCCACGTGAAGGGCGTCTTCGCCAGTGCCGGAATGCAAGACGCCCAACCGTGAAGCGGACTCCGTCTTGATGTGCACACCGAGCTCCTCGTGCATCTCACGCGCGAGGGCCTGTAATTCCGACTCACCCGCTTCGACCTGCCCGCCAGGTAGGTCCCAGACATCTGGGTATGCCCGTTTGGTCGGTCTGCGGTGCACCAGCAGGACCGCGCCGTCTTCAACGAGTGCACCGGTAACGACGACATGCATGACGGGATTGGAGCACGGGGATAGGACAAGCTCGTTCCAGCCAAAGGGGACGCCCAGGTGTCCGGATCTGCTGCGCCCCGGTCGCTGACCGGGCGCGGCACCCCATCGCCGACGGTTCGGCCATGCCGCGATGCGCCCCGACTCTGAACGAGGCGGTGGCGGCAGCGAGGCAGCGGTTCTCCGGTTTCCTCCCCGCCTCGTCGCGGCCCGTGCGATCGCCGTGTGGCGTGTAATTTGCCAACGGGACGAGCCGAGGAGGAAACAGGTGGCTGCTGGTGGCTTCTCGCCGAAACGGCTGGCTCGGGTGCAGGGGTGGCTTGAGCGCCGCGTCGAGTCCGGCTTCGTCCCGGGCGTGGTGGCCGTCCTCGCTCGGCACGGTGAGGTGCACATCGAGGCGACGGGTCAGCTGGCGTTCGAGGGCCCCGGGTCGCGGACGCCGATGGCGGCCGACACGATCTGCCGTCTGGGCTCGATGACGAAGCCGATCGTCGCCGTGTGCGCGATGACCCTCGTCGAGGACTGCACCCTCCGCCTCGACGACCCGGTCGACGATCTCATCCCAGAGTTGGCGGACATGACAGTGCTCGCCGATCCCCACGGCCCGCTGGACGACACCGTTCCGGCGAAGCGCCCGATAACGCTGCGGGACGTGCTGGACGGCACCCTGGGCACCGGCATGGTCCCCGCCGAGCCGGGGACGGTGCCGATCGCCGACGCGCTGAACGCGCTCGAATATCCGTCGCCGGACGAGTGGATCCGCCAGCTCGGTGCCCTCCCCCTCGTCCACCAACCAGGTGAGCGTTGGATGTACGACACCGCCGCCAACGTGGCCGGTGTGCTCATTGCACGGGCCACCGGCATGTCCTTCGGCGACGCCATCCGTGAGCGGGTCTGCAAGCCACTGGGAATGACCGACACCGCCTTCAACGTGGGTAGCGAGAGCATCGACCGGTTCGCGACGGCGTACGAGCAGGACAACGCCGCCACCGGCGAGCCGGTCGTCGAGGACGCCCCCGACGGGCGGTTCAGCCGGCCGCGGATGTTCGAGTCCGGTGGCGGCGGGCTCGTCTCGACCGCCCAGGACTATCTCGCCTTCGCCTCGGCTCTGCTCGCCGGCGGCGCCCATCGCGGCGAGCGGATGCTGTCGCGGCCGGCGGTGACGCTGATGACGAGCGACCAGCTGACCTCGGAGCAGAAAGCCATCTCGGGGTTCTGGCCCGGGTACTTCAATGCCATCAGCTGGGGTCTCGGATTGTCGGTCCGCACCCGCCGCACGCACCTCGGGCCCTCGGTCGGCAGCTATGGATGGTCCGGCTTCTATGGCACCGCCTGGTACAACGATCCCGCCGAAGACCTGACGGCGATGGTGTTCATGCAGCGTGCGCACGCTGGCGACCAGCGGCTGCCGATGTGGCACGACTTCTGGACCACCGTCTACCAGGCGATCGACGACTGACCGCATCGCTCGGTTTCCCGGTGGGCGGAACCCGACCTCGGTCGCGCGGTAATCCCGGGGCCCCTCAGCGACACAAGCCACTGTGAGAGTCGCCGAGGCAGTTGGGGGTTCGCGTGGGTCCACCGCAGCGGCGGGACGAGGGCTGGTTCACCAGTCTCTACGCCGCCGAGTACGAGCACATAGTCCGATACGGCCTGCGCCGGCTCGCTGACCGGGATGCGTCCGCGGAGCTTGCTCAGGAGGTCTTCGTCGTCGCCTGGCGTCGCCGCGCCGAGGTGCCGGAGCGCAGCCTGCCCTGGCTGTACGGGGTGGCCCGGCGCCTCCTCGCGAACCAGTGGCGGTCGCGACGTGCCGCCCCGGATCTCCTCTCGATCACCGATGTCGACCTCGAGCGACTGGCTGGATCGTCAGGTGCCGACACGAGCGTCGAGCTCGCCGACATCTGGTCCGCTCTGGCCAACCTCAACGACCTCGACCAGGAAATCCTCCGGCTGGTCGGCTGGGAGGAGCTGACGGTGTCCGAGGCGGCCAAGGTTCTCGGTTGCACCGGGGCGACCGCCGCAGTTCGCCTGCATCGCGCCCGCCGCCGTCTTGCCGAAGCGATGTCGGACCGGCCCGCGCAGACCCGCCGTAGCCCGGTGTTGGTGACCATTCGAGAGGATCTGTGATGTTCGGAGCACAGCGAACCCGTACTCTTCTCGGCCCGGCCGACCCGGCCCGGAACGCCGCCGTCGGGCCACCGCTGGTCTCGGCGCGCGAGCTGATCGACCGCGCCGACGGTACCGAGACGGTGACCGGGCGTCGTCGCGTACACCCGACCCGCCGGCTGGTTCTGACGGCCGGGACGCTGGCGGTCGCGGTCGGCGCCGTGGCGGTGCTCCAGCCGTTCGGTGCGGCCACACCGGACACCCCGGGCTCGGCCACGGGGACGGTGCTCGTGCCGGTCGCGTACCAGTTCGACGCCGATCCGCCGGCCGCCGGCCCGCAGCTGCGCATGCTGGCCGACAAGATCAAAGACGCGGCGTACGACCACCAGAGCGGGCGTTACATGTACCACCACACGAAGGTGTGGGGCGACCCGGTGATGACCTCGGCCGACGGCCGCCACCACGTCGCCTTCGCCGACGAGACGAAGGTCTGGCAGGCCGCCGACGGGACCGGTAACCAAATCACTACCCAACTGGAGCCGCAGTACCCCGATCAGGAGTCTCGGGACTACTGGCAGCGCGAAGGCGCTGCGCAACCAGCAGCCACCGGCACCCCCGCACCAAGGATCATTCCGCTGTCGCCCGAGGAGCTCAGGCCGCTGTCGGCCGACCCGTCCGAGCTCCGGGAGCGGCTGAAGGTCGAGTACGGCGCGGGGGCGGCGAGCAAGGAGGTCGGCACGCTCTACGGGCGGTACGTCGTACCGCGTGCGACCCGAGCGGCGGTCCTGCGGGTCCTCGCCGACGTGCCCGGCTTGCGCTGGCGGGGGCAGGTCACGGACCGTGCCGGCCGGAACGGAGTCGCAGTCACCTTCGACGACCGCGAACACGACCAGCAATCTCTTCTGGTCTTCGATCCGAGGACGGGCGAATTGCTCGCCCATGAGCTGTTGACGCTGTCGCCCGTGCGGATCAGCTCGTACCAGGTGTTCCTCGATGCCGCCCGGACGAATCAGCCCGGCTGACCATCGACTCGCGGGGCCGCTCCTTTCGGGGGCGGCCCCGCTGTTTTTCCGCAGCGGCGCTAGCTGCGACGTTGCCCGCACTCGTAGCAGATCAACTCTCTCGGCGGGGGTTTTCCACAGGCCACCAGGTTGTCCACAGGCGACGACATCGAGGCGGCTCGTGGGGCGGATTCCGAGCAGGGTCGGCGGCATACCAGAGCCCGACCGCTGGAGGCCGCGATGCCACCCCGTACCACGGTTCCGCCGATCCGCCGTCTCCCACTGGTCGTCACCGGCGACGACGATCTGCTCGACGATGTGCTCCGGCTCGCCGCCGTCGGCGGGACCGAGGTGGAGCTCGCCCGCGACCCGGCGGCTGCCCGTACCCGTTGGCTTCCCGCGCCCCTTGTGCTGCTCGGCGCGGATCAGGCACAGGCGTGTCTGCGCGCCCGGTTGCCGCAGCGGCCCCGGCTGGTGCTGGTCGGCCGGGCTGGTCAGCTCGACCCGGGCTGGCAGATCGCCGAGCTGATCGGGGCCGAACACGTCGCCACGCTGCCAGCCGCGGAGCCCTGGCTGGTGGATCGATTCGCCGAGCACGACCCAGATCGTCCGGCCGGCGTCGGCGCCCGGGTCGTCGCCGTCCTCGGTGGTCGGGGCGGTGCGGGCGCGAGTGTGCTCGCCGGTGGTCTCGCGGTGACCGCCGCTCGGGCGCGGCTGCGCACTCTCCTGGTCGACGCCGACCCGCTCGGTGGTGGCCTCGATCTCGTGCTGGGCTGGGAGCAGTTGGAAGGCCTGCGCTGGCCGGCGCTCACCGGTGCCGACGGGCGGGTGGACGCCCCGGCGCTGGTGCAGGCCCTGCCCAGCCGTGGTGATCTCGTGGTGCTCTCCTGGGATCGCGGCGAGATGCTGGCGTTGCCGGCGGCGGCGATGGCGGCGACCGTCGACGCGGCCCGCCGGGGGCGGGACTTCGTCGTGATCGACCTGCCCCGACAGTTGGACGACGCGGCCGTGGTGGCGTTGCAAGCCGCCGACCAGGCGTTCGTCGTCGTGCCGGCCGAGTTGCGTGCCACTGCTGCGGCCACCCGGGTGGTGGCCGCAGCCGCCCCGCACTGCGCCGCGCTCTCGGTGGTGGTGCGCGGGCCCGCCCCGGGCCGGCTACGGGCGACCGAGGTGGCCCGCGCGCTGGGTCTCCCCCTGGCCGGCACGCTGCGCCCCGAGCCCGGGCTCTGCCGTGGGCTGGAACGGGGTGAGGCGCCGGCCGCCGGGGGGAAGGGCCCACTGGCCGCACTCTGCCAACGGATCGTCACCGAGCTGACCGGCGTGCCGGCCACGGGTGCGGCATGACCGCCGGGCCGGAGGACGGCACGCTCGCCGCCCGGGTACGGCAGCGGATCGCCGCCGCCACCACCCCGGTCAACGCGGCGGCGATCGTCTCCGCGGTACGGGCCGAGCCCACCGCCGCCGTGCTCGGTGACACGGCCATGCTGCGGATCGCCGACCGGGTGCGCGACGATCTCGTCGGCGCCGGGCCGTTGGCGCCGCTGCTCGCCGACCCGGAGGTCACCGACGTCCTCGTCAACGGCGCTCGGGTCTGGGTCGACCGCGGATCGGGGCTGCACCAGGTCGCCGTTCCGGTGGGCTCGGTGGAGGACGTCCGCCGGTTGGCGCAGCGGCTGATCGCCAGCGCGGGGCGGCGGCTCGACGACGGCTCCCCGTACGCGGACGCGCGGCTTCCCGACGGCACCCGACTGCATGCCGTGCTGCCGCCGGTGGCGACCGAAGGTCCCTACCTGTCCTTGCGAACCTTCCGGCACCGGCCGTTCACCCTCGACGAGTTGGTGCGCCAGGGGACGGTGCCGCGACCGCTGGCGCCACTGCTCGCCGCCGTCGTCGCGGCCCGGCTGGCGTACCTGGTGACCGGGGGCACCGGCTCGGGCAAGACCACCCTACTCAACACCCTGCTGGGGATGGTGCCAGCCACCGAACGGATCGTGCTGGTGGAGGACGCCGCCGAGCTGCGTCCGGGGCATCCGCACGTGGTGGGGCTCCAGGCGCGTACCGCCAATGTGGAGGGCACCGGCGTGGTGAGTCTGGCGGACCTGGTCCGACAGGCGTTGCGGATGCGCCCGGACCGGCTGGTGGTCGGGGAGTGCCGGGGCGGTGAGGTGGTCGATCTGCTGGCCGCGCTCAACACCGGCCATGACGGGGGCGCCGGCACGCTGCACGCCAACACACCGTCGGACGTGCCGGCCCGTCTGGAGGCCCTGGGCATGTTGGGTGGGCTGCCTCGGGCCGCACTGCACGCCCAGGTGGCCGCCGCGTTGCAGGTGTTGTTCCAGGTGCGACGCGGCGATCGGGGTCGCGTCCTGGAGTCGGTCTGCCTGCTGCTGCCCGAGGGGCCCGAACGGATGGTGACCGTGGTGCCCGCCTGGGTGCGCGGCAGTGGGCTCGGGCTTGCCGCCCGCGCCCTCGGGGCGCTGCTGCGGGAACGGGGGGTGGCGGTGCCGCCCATCCTCAGCGAGCCGTGGCCCGGATCGGCGGGCCCGGCATGAGCGGCGAGACGACGCTGGTGGCCGCGCTGCTCCTGATCGCTGCTGCCCTGGTGGCGTGGCCGGTGCACAGCGTTCGGGCCCGTCGACGTCGCGTGCTGGCACCGGGACGGAGCGGCGGCGGGGTTGATCCGGATGACGCTCTGGTGCAGTGGATCAGGGAACTCGGTCGCACGCCGGACGGGCCGGCCGACGGCACCGGTGCCGCCCCGACCTCGGGCCATCCGGTCGGCATCGCTCATGAGCCAGCTAACACCGCGGGTTCCACCGGAAGTCGGACGGCGCTCGGCTGGCCCGACCGGGACGTCACCCGCAGCCCGCGGTGGCCGGGAGCGGCAGGCGGGTTCACGCGTCCGGCGGGCCCGACCCACCCGCCGGCCCGTCGTGATCCCCGACGCCCGGCCGGCACCGCCGAGCCGACCCAGGCCACCACGATGCTCGCTGCGGCACAACGACCTGACCCGACGGCGGTCAGGCGAATGTCGCTATCGACGAGCCGCGTGCTGCCGCTGGTCGGTCTGCTCGGCGGCGGCGTGGGTGCCGTGGTCGCGGGTCCGGTGGCCGCGGTCGCGATGGCCGGGTACGGCACGCTGGCCGTGCGAGGCGTGCTGCGGTGGCGCGTGAACCGGAGCGCCGAGCGGGACCGACGACGTGGGCTGGACCAACTCTGCGGTCTCGCGGCGGACCTGCGGGCCGGCCTGCCCGTCCCACAAGCGCTCGAGGTTGCGGCCGTCGAGCCTGACGGGGCAGGCCGCCTACGTCAGCTGACCTCGGCGGCGGTGCGGTTGGCCGACCGGACCGGCGCGCCGCTGGCAGAGCTCGTCGAGCGGATCGAGGCGGACGCCCGGGCGACCGATCGGGGCCTGGCCGCAGCGGCAGCCCAGGCGGCCGGTGCCCGGGCCACCGCCTGGCTGCTGGCGGCGCTGCCGATCGGCGGCATCGGGCTGGGGTACGGCATCGGTGTCGACCCGATGGCGGTGCTCCTGCACAGCACAGTCGGCGGCGCCTGCGCGGTTGTCGCGGTCGCCCTGCAGGTCGTGGGCCTTCTCTGGGCGGAACGGCTGGGCGCGACACCGGGGCGGGCAGGATGACGGCCCGGAGTCCAGCCGGCCAGCCCAGCTCAGCCGGCCAGCCCAGCTCAGCCGGCCAGCCCAGCTCAGCCGGCCAGCCCAGCTCAGCCGGCCAGCCCAGCTCAGCAGGCCAGCCCAGCTCAGCAGGCCAGCCCAGCTCAGCCGGTCAGCCCAGCTCGGCGAGCCACGGCGGCTCAGCGAGCCACGGCGGCTCGACCATTCGGTGGCGGCCGGATGCGATCCGGCTGGTGGCGGTGCTGGGTGGGCTTGCCCTGGCCATCGTCGTCGGGGGCTGGCTCGGGCTGCTCGGCGCTCTCCCTGTCGCCTTACTGCTCGATGTCCTGCTGCGGCGGATCGAGTCGCCCGCTGTTCGTAGGCGGCGGCAGCAGGAGGCCGCCGACCTGCCGCTCGCCGCAGACCTCCTGGCCGCGGCGATGCGGGCGGGCGCCCCGGTGGATCGCTCGGTGCTGGCCGTCGCCGAGGCGCTGCACGGGCCGCTCGCCGGCCGGTTGGCCCGGGTCGGCCGCACGCTGCTGCTCGGCGGTGGTCCGGCGGAGGCATGGTCCGGGCTGGACGGGGTGCCCGGCGCGGAGCGCCTGACCGCGGCGGCGTTGCGCTCGGCCAACAGCGGTGCTGCCCTCGCCGGCGCGCTGACCCGGCTCGCCGACGACCTGCGTGCCGACCGGGCCACCGCTGCCGAGGCGTCGGCCCGCCGGGCGGGTGTGCTCATCGTCCTGCCGCTGGGGCTCTGCTTCCTGCCGGCGTTCATTCTCGCCGGCTTGGTGCCGGTGATCGTCGCCGTTCTCGGCGACGTGCTCTGACCCATCGAGAAGGGAAACAGTCATGCGCAAACTCATCGCTCGCCTGCGCGGCGATGCCGGAATGAACACGGCCGAGTACGCCGTCGGCACGCTCGCCGCAGTCGCCTTCGCCGGGATCCTGTTGAAGGTGCTGACCTCCGGGAATGTCCAGTCGGCGTTGACCGCCGTCATCGACCGGGCACTGAAGTGATCGAGCGCCGGCGGGCCGGCCGCGGTTCAGGGCCGAGCGTCTTCGGGCGGGCGGCACGCGGCGGGCGGAGATCACGCGTCCCCGTAACGGCTGCTGGCGGGGACCGTGGGTCCTTCACCGCCGAACTGGCGGCCGGCCTGCCGGCGCTGCTTCTGCTCCTGCTGGCCGGCCTGAGCGCCGTCAACGCGGTCAGCGCACAGGCGGGCTGCCTGCACGCGGCCCGGGAAGCGGCGCTCGCCGCCGCCCGAGGCGCGGACGGCAGCGCGGAGGGTGGTCGTGCGGCGCCGCCGGGGGCAGCGGTGTCGGTGTCCGTCGACGGCGACCGGGTGCAGGCGACGGTGCGGGCACCCGTCCGGACGCTGGGCGGACGACTACCGCGAATCACCGTGGTCGCCACCGCCGTCGCCGCCGTGGAACCGGGCGCTCACGAGGGGAGTTGGTAGTGCGACCAACTGGCGATCCGGCGCACCGTTGCGGCGGCGAACCGGCTGCCGGACGGCTCGTTGATGATCTGCGGCCGGACCCACAGCGAGGTGGCGCGACGATCCTGCTGCTGGCGATGGGGCTCGTCCTTGTGGTGTTCGGGACGTTCGGCGCCGCCATCGTCGCCGCCGGAATGGCGAGTCAGCGGGCGGCGGTAGCAGCCGACCTCGGCGCGCTGGCCGGGGCAGCCCGGGCGCTCGACGGCGACGTTGCGGCTTGCGCGTCCGCGTCCGACCTCGCCGGTCGCAACGGTGGCCGGCTGGTCAGCTGTCACCTCGATGGGCTGGACGTGCTGGTAACGGTCGAGGTGGCGTTCACGGCACTACCCGGCCTGACCCGGGTGGCCGCGGCGAGCGCCCGTGCTGGCCCGGTGCGCGGTTGACCCTCGCGGCTGAGCCTGCACAGGCGGCTCTGCTCGCCGTCAGCTTGCGGTGCACGGCGCTGGCGCTGGTGGCGCGCTTCGGTCCAGCGGCGGGCACGGTCAGAGCAGAGGACGTGCTGTGGGTTCCCGCCCTGACTCCGCGTCCCGGCCCCGGCGCAGGTGGGGGTCCGCCGCGCGGCTGAGGGAGCCTCGGTGGATGGAGGAGCCTGGGCGGATGGAGGAGCCAGGGTTGCTGAAGGAGCCAGGGCTGACCTGGGGTTGGTGGACGCTGTGGAGCTGAATCGTTTACGACATCAGGCGTGATGCGTTTACGACATCAGCTCCAAAGGGGAAGCGAATCTCGTCGGGGGTCGAGTCGCCAACGGCCTGCCGCCCAAAAGCCAGCCTGCCGGGCGGGAGCTACCGGCCCAGCGGCCTGCCGGCCGGAAGTCACCGGCCCAACGGCCTGCCGACCGGGAGCCGCGGTGCCGGCGGCGTGCCGGCCGGAAGTCGCGGTGGCGGCGCCTGCCGGCCGGGACTGGTCGAGGTCTCCAGGTCCCGGCCGGTAGCCAAGGAAGGTCTCCAGGCCCCGGCCGACAGCCGAGGACTGGGTGGGCGCGACGGCGACCGTTGAGGGTCACCGCGGCGCCCTGGTCCGGGCCGGGTGGGTCAGCGGGCCTGGAGCGCGTCGAGGGCGACGGCCATCGCGATGACCAGGCGGCGGTCGATCTGCGGGTTCTGCACCTCGACGATGTACTTGTCGCGCAGGCCCCACTTCTTGACCACGGTGAAGACCGGCTGGCCGCCCGCGGTGAAGTCGAAGTGGTACGGCAGCCAGGACAGCGAGTCGACGAATCGACGCAGCAGTGCCACCGGCATGCTCCGCTCCTGGCCGGTCACCTGCGGCAGGCCGGACTGCTCGACATGCCAGGTGGACCGCAGCAGCGATTGGGCGAAGTCCTTGCGGAACAGACCGATCGGGTTGCCGGCCGCGTCGGTGACGTCGTAGGTGGCGCCGAGGTCGATGCGCTGGCGGGCCTTGAAACCGAGCAGCGGCTGCTGCTTGGAGTCATCCGTGTAGATGGTCACCTGCTCCTTGAAAGCGAGGCGCTTCTGCTGCGCGAACGCGAGCAGCTCACCCTCGGAGCCGTCCGGGGCGACCGCCCGGACCTCGTACTGGTTGACCATCATGCGCAGTCGCTGGCGGATGTGGAACTGGTGCTGGCCCTGCAAGTTGTCGAGCTGCATGTGCACTCCTCCGGGGGTTGGTGCGCCGGAGTCTCGCACAGCCCGACGACCGTCGCGCCCTCTGCGTCCATGATCAGTAGCTGCTGGGTAGCCGTCGCGCCCGTTGGACGACTACCCAGCCCGGAGTGGTCACTGGTGCCCTTGCAGGGATCACCCCGGGGGACCTCAGCGACTGTCGACGGAGGTCGCGGCGCGCAGCGCCCAGGTGTTGAGCACCTGGTGGATGCCGCGCAGCCGCTCGTTGATCTGTTCCAGCCGTTCCGCCTGGGCCAGGGCGGCGAGTGCCGACCCCAGCGCGATCTGCTGGTCGAGGGTGAGATTGTCCTGGTCGATGGTGTAGAGCAGGTCGACGGTTTCGGCGATGGTGTCGGCCACAGCTTCTCCTCGGGCACGGGGGGCGATCAGCTACATAGGCATCGATGGAAGCGCTCCCACATCATTGTGCCCCGTGCCATGCGGATTCATGCAAGGTGCTCAGTCCGGCAGGTTCGTCAGCACCACGTCGAGCACCCGGATCGCGTCCGGTTTGGAGAGGGGGTTGTTGCCGTTGCCGCATTTCGGTGACTGCACGCAGGATGGGCATCCGGTCTCGCAGCCGCACTCCGCGATCGCGTCCCGGGTGGCCCGCAGCCACGCCGCCGCCGTCCCGTACGCCCGCTCGGCGAACCCGGCGCCCCCCGGATGCCCGTCGTAGACGAAGACCGTCGGCGCCTCGGTGTCCGGGTGCAGAGCGGTGGAGAGCCCGCCGATGTCCCACCGGTCACAGGTGGCCATCAGCGGCAGCAGGCCGATCGCGGCGTGTTCGGCGGCGTGCAGCGCACCCGGCACATCGGCCGGCTGGACCCCGGCGAGGGCCAGCGACCGCGGTGACAGGGTGAACCAGACCGCCACCGTGCGCAGCTCCCGGGTGGGCAGGTCGAGCGGTCGGGTGTCGATCACCTCACCGGTGGCGATCCGCCGCCGCTGGTACGACACCACCTGGCTGGTCACGTCCACCTCGCCGAGGAACATGCCGACCGGCCCGGCGTCCACGTACGAGCGCACCGACACCACGGACAGGTCGGTGACGTCGCGGGCGTGGGTGGACCAGTCCGGCTCCTCGGCGTGCACCAGCGCGCAACCGTCGGCGAGGTCGAGCTGGTCGACCACGTACGAGACGCCCTGGTGCAGGTAGACCGCGCCGGGGTGCAGCAGGAAGTGCGAGGAGCCGCCGTCGACAGTGCCGAGCAGCCGGCCGGTCGACGACTCCACCACGGCGACCGGAGCGCCACCCTCGCCGCGCAGGTCCACCTCGGGCCGCTCCCGGTGCCGCCAGTACCAACCGGTGGGCCGTTGCCGCAGCGCCCCCGCCGCGACCAGCTCGCCGACCGCCTCCTTCGCCCCTTCACCGAAGAGCGCCAGGTCGGCCGGGGTGAGCGGCGCCTCCACCGCGGCGCAGGCGAGCTGCGGTGCCAGCACGTACGGGTTGGCCGGGTCGAGCACCGTCGCCTCCACCGGCGCGCCGAAGATCGCCTCCGGGTGGTGCACCAGGTAGGTGTCCAGCGGGTCGTCCCGGGCCACCAGCACCGCGAGGGCCTCCTGCCCGGAGCGCCCGGCGCGGCCCGCCTGCTGCCACAGCGACGCCCGGGTGCCCGGGTAGCCGCAGATCAGCACCGCGTCGAGCCCGACCAGATCCACGCCCAGCTCCAGCGCGTTGGTCGAGGCCAGGCCGAGCAGGTCGCCGTGCAGCAGGGCCCGTTCCAGCTCGCGCCGCTCCTCCCGCAGGTAGCCGCCCCGGTAGGCGGCCACCCGGCCGCCGAGCCCCGGCACCGCGTCGTCCAGGGCTCGACGCGCGTTGGCGGCCACCACCTCGGCGCCCTTGCGGGAGCGGACGAACGCGAGCGTGCGTACCCCCTCGGCGACCGTGTCGGCGAGCAGGTCCGCGGTCTCGCGCAGCGCCGACCGGCGGACCTGCCGGAGGTCGTCGTGACCACCGTCCGCCTGCGACGGCGCTGAGGGTGAGGAACCCTGCGACGGCGCTGAGGGTGAGGAACCCTGCGACGGCGCTGAGGGTGAAGAACCCTGCGACGGCAGTGAGTCGGAGGCGTCGTGCGGCGGTGCGGAGGGAGACGAGCCGCGCGGGAGCGCCGGGGGAAAGGCCGAGCCCGAGTCGGGTGGCAGCAGCGGCGGCTCCCAGAGTGCGAAGGTCACCCCGCCACGGGGAGAGGCGTCCTCGGTGACCGCTGTCACCGGTAGGCCGGTCAGCCGCCCGGCCGTGGTGGCCGGGTCGCCGGAGGTCGCCGAGGCGAGCACGAACACCGGGGTGGCCCCGAACCTGGCGCACTGCCGGCGCAGCCGACGCAGCACGTGCGCGACGTGCGAGCCGAACACGCCCCGGTAGGTGTGGCACTCGTCGATCACCACGTACGCGAGTCGGCGCAGGAAGCCGGACCACTGGGCGTGCCCGGGCAGGATGCCGTGGTGCAGCATGTCCGGGTTGGTCAGCACGAACCGGGAGTGCCGGCGGATCCACTCCCGCTCGGCGCGCGGAGTGTCCCCGTCGTAGCAGGCGGGGCGTACCCCCTCCAGCTCCAGCGCGGCGACGGCGCGCACCTGGTCCGCGGCGAGTGCCTTGGTCGGCGCCAGGTAGAGCACTGTGGCCCGGGGGTCGGCGAGCAGGGTGGCCAGGGCCGGCAGTTGGTATGCCAGTGACTTGCCGGACGCGGTGCCGGTGGCGACGACCACGTGCTGGCCCTCGTACGCCAGGTTGGCCGCCTCGGCCTGGTGCTGCCAGGGCGCGACCACGCCGCGTCGGGTGAACGCCGCGCGCAGCTCCGCCGGTGCCCACGACGGCCATGGCGCGGGCACCCCGGCGCGGGCCGGCACCCGCTCGACGTGGGTGACCGGGTCGGCGGCGCCCCGGGCGCGTAGCCGGCGCAGCAGGTCGGCCGGCGCTGGCCCGGGGCCGGGACCAGCGGATACGGTGGCCGCGGACGACGACTCCAGGTCGTCGCGCGGTGCGTGGCGCGCGAAGCTGAAGTCGTTGGAGGTCACGCCCTGCACTCTCGCACTGGTGTTCGGAGATGAAAAGTCGGACACCCGGGTAAGGGGAAGCCTCCGCTGGCGTCCGCAGGCCGCCCAGGCGGTAGTGGTTAGATGCCCACGAGAGTTTACGGCTCTGGCGAGGAGGACCGATGGAGCTGTCACTGGCGACCCGCACCGTGGGCGAGCACACGGTGCTCGAGGTCGGTGGTGAGGTGGACGTCTACACCGCGCCCCGGCTCCGGGAACGGCTCCTCGAACTGATCGACGGTGGGGCTCGGCACGTGGTGGTCGACCTGGGTCGGGTGGATTTCCTCGACTCCACCGGGCTGGGCGTGCTGGTCGGCGCGCTCAAGCGGCTCCGTTCGGCCGGCGGTTCGTTCGCCCTGGTCATTGACAAGGAGCCGCTGCTCAAGATCTTCCGGATCACCGCGCTGGACCAGGTGTTTCCGCTGCACTCGACGGTCGACGCGGCGATCAGCGCCGACTCGGCGGGCGCCGGCGCGTGATGGCGACAGTCAAGCTCTCGTTCTCGCCCGCCCCGGTGCATGTGCGCACCGCCCGCCTGGTCGGCGTCGCCGTCGCCCGCCGCGCCGGGGTGCGGGAGGACCTGCTGGACGAGGTGCGTCTGGCCATCGGTGAGGCGTGCACCCGCGCGGTGGCCCTGCACCGGCAGTACGGCCTGGCCGACCCGGTGCTGGTGGAGATGTCCGACGGCGGCTCGTACGCGGTGCGGGTGGTGGACCGGGCGCCGATCGAGGCGGGTATCGGTCTGACCGCGCTGCCGCCGGACGAGCTGGCCAACGAGTCGCTCACCGACGAGGCGCTGACCACCGGTGTCGGCTTCGCCCTGCTCGCCGGCTTCGTCGAGGACCTTCAGGTGCGCCCGGTCGACGAGGGCATCGGCACCGAGGTTCGGATGGTGTGGCCGGTCGGCCGCTGATCAGTTCCGCTGGACAGGCCGCGTTCCCTACTGGGGATGCGGCCTTCTTTGCATGGATCGGGCCCTATATCAGATTTCGTTTCATAACACAGCGACGAAGATCATCGCGACACGGTGCCACCTGGGTGTGACCTCCAACACTGCGGAGGGCTACAGTACCCGGGTTGTCAGCAAGTGACCTAACCCGCAGCCAGCGGGTATGGGTGTTCATCGCTGGTCCGCTGGTGGGTTGGCGCGCGCTTGCGAGTCCGCATCCAGGCGTCGGTCAGTGCGTCTCCACTCACCGGCGCGATTGTTCGGTAACAGGAGGACACAGATGTCCGAGACCTTGGCCGCCGACGGCGGCGGGCTTTCCCTTACCGGAAGCAATGTCACCTACGTCGTCATCGCCGCGGTTGTCGCGTTGGTGGCGCTCGGTTTCGCTGCCGCCCTGACAAGAACGGTGCTGGCCGCTGGTAAGGGCACCGAGAAAATGCAGGAGATCTCGGGGGCGGTCCAGGAGGGCGCCTCGGCCTACCTGCTTCGCCAATTCCGTACCCTCGCGATCTTCGTCGTCATCGCCGTCGTGCTGCTCTTCCTGCTTCCGGTACATGACACCGATGGCAGTGAGCTCGCGGTGAAGATCGGCCGCTCACTCTTCTTCGTGGTGGGCGCCCTGTTCAGCGCGTTCATCGGTGGCGCTGGCATGTGGCTGGCCACCCGAGCCAACCTGCGGGTGGCTGCCGCCGCGAGAGAGCGGGTAGGCGGCCGCGAGGCGGCCATGAAGATCGCTTTCCGGACCGGCGGCGTGGTCGGCTTCTTCACCGTCGGCCTCGGCCTCTTCGGTGCGGCGCTTGTCGTCCTCGTCTACCGGGGTGACGCGCCCACCGTGCTGGAGGGCTTCGGCTTCGGCGCCGCGCTGCTCGCGATGTTCATGCGGGTCGGCGGCGGCATCTTCACCAAGGCCGCCGACGTCGGCGCCGACCTGGTCGGCAAGGTCGAGCAGGGCATCCCCGAGGATGACCCGCGCAACGCCGCCACCATCGCCGACAACGTGGGCGACAACGTCGGTGACTGCGCCGGCATGGCCGCCGACCTGTTCGAGTCGTACGCGGTGACGCTGGTCGCCGCGCTGATCCTCGGCCGGGCCGCGTTCGGCGAAGAGGGCCTGGTCTTCCCGCTGATCATCTCCACCATCGGTGTGCTGATCGCGATCGTCGGCGTCTTCATCACCCGGCTGCGCGCGTCCGACCGCAACGCCCTGACCGCGATCAACCGGGCCTTCTACCTGTCGGCGGTGCTCTCCGCCGTGCTGGTGGCGATCGCCGCCTACGCGTACCTCCCGGCGACCTTCGGCGAGTTCGACAGCGGTCTCACCGACGCGCCCGGCAACCCCCGGCTGGTCGCCATCGGCGCGGTGGTCATCGGCATCGTGCTGGCCGCCGCGATCCAGGCGCTGACCGGCTACTTCACCGAGACCAACCGGCGCCCGGTGCAGGACATCGGCAAGAGCTCGCAGACCGGTGCGGCCACCGTGATCCTGGCCGGCATCAGCATCGGCCTGGAGTCGGCGGTCTACTCGGCGCTGCTGATCGGCGCCGGCGTCTTCGGCGCCTTCCTCCTCGGCGGCAGCTCGATCACGCTGTCGCTGTTCGCCGTGGCGCTGGCCGGCACCGGCCTGCTCACCACGGTCGGCGTGATCGTCGCGATGGACACCTTCGGGCCGATCTCCGACAACGCCCAGGGCATCGCCGAGATGTCCGGTGACCTCGACGAGCACGGCGCTCGCACGCTCACCGAGCTGGACGCCGTCGGCAACACCACCAAGGCGATCACCAAGGGCATCGCGATCGCCACCGCGGTGCTCGCCGCGACCGCGCTGTTCGGCTCGTACACCGACTCGCTCCGCAGCGCGTACGCGACGGCTGGCGTGGGCGACGTCGGGACGGAGATCCTCAACTCGCTGAACGTGGCGAACCCGCGCAACCTGGTCGGCCTGATCATCGGCGCGGCGGTGGTCTTCCTCTTCTCCGGGCTGGCCATCAACGCGGTTTCCCGGTCGGCCGGTGCCGTGGTGATGGAGGTCCGCCGGCAGTTCCGTGAGCTGCCCGGCATCATGGACGGCACCCAGCGCCCGGAGTACGGCAAGGTCGTCGACATCTGCACCCGGGACGCGCAGCGCGAGCTGATGACCCCCGGCCTGCTCGCCATCCTGGCGCCGATCGCGGTCGGCTTCGGCCTCGGGCCCGGCGCGCTGGCGGCGTACCTGGCCGGGGCGATCGGTGCCGGCACCCTGATGGCGGTCTTCCTGTCCAACTCCGGTGGGGCCTGGGACAACGCCAAGAAGCTGGTCGAGGACGGCGCGTACGGCGGCAAGGGCTCCGAGTCGCACGCCGCCACGGTCATCGGCGACACCGTCGGCGACCCGTTCAAGGACACCGCAGGCCCGGCGATCAACCCGCTGATCAAGGTGATGAACCTGGTCTCGCTGCTGATCGCCCCGGCCGTGGTGGCCTGGAGCGTCGGCGACGACCGCAACGTCGGCCTGCGGGTGACCATCGCGCTGGTCGCGACGGCGATCATCGTGGCGTCGGTGGTGTTCAGCAAGCGCAAGGGCATCGCGATGTCCGACTCCGACGCCGATGGCAACACCGGCGCCGGCAGCACCGATCACCGCCCGGAGACGGTCAACGCCTGACCCGGGAACGGCCCCGGGTCCCCGGTCGACGTGCCGCGTCGACCGGGGACCCCGGCCGTCCGGCCCGCTGCCACACCTGGCCAAAGGCCGTACGCTGCAACGCATGCGTACGTGCCGGGCGTCTGCCGCCGGAAAGCTCACGGTGGTCCTGGCCACGATCGTCGTCCTGGCCGGCTGCGGCGGGGGCCCCAGCCCGCGGGCCTGGGCGGCGTCGGTCTGCGGCGCGCTCACCCCGTGGCGCTCCGAGATCAGCAAGCTGACCAGCAGTACCGACGAGCAGATGACCGCGCAGACCACGCCGGCGCAGGCCAAGGAGAACCTGGTGCGGCTCTTCGATGGGGCGGAGCAGGCCAGCGAGGCCGCGCGCTACAAGGTGGAGAAGGCGGGCATCCCGGAGACCGACAACGGGGAGGCCATCTCCGCGGGTTTCCGCAGTTCGCTGGGGAAGATGCGGGACGCGTACGGCCGCGCCCGGGACACCATCGACGGCCTGGGCACCGGTGAGCCGACCGTCTTCTACGACGGCGTGCGGGCCGCCGTGGAGACCCTCAACAAGGAGTACGACGCCAGCGCGCTGGACACCAGCAAGCTCAACTCCGAGGAGTTGAAACAGGCGTTCGACGAGGTGCCGGAGTGTCGCTGAGCGGGCTCGGTGACACCGAGAGGACAGAGCCGCCCCCGGCGCTGTTCCCCGCGCCCGAGTCCGACACGCCCACCCCCGGGCGACGCCGCGGCGGCGCGCCGCAGCAGGGGGCGTCGCAGAACGGCTTGACCCCGGGTGACGACGCGGGCCGGCAACTTGTCTTCTTCGGCGCGGATGCCGCCGAACCGAGCGTCGCTGACCTGGCCGGGCTGCTCGCCGGGCCCGGCGAGGTGGTCCGGATGGGCGGCACCGCCCGTCTGTCGGTGCAGGTGGACGCCGCCTGGCGGGTGCACGTGCTCGTCGCCGAACTGGCGTCGCGCGGGCTGGCGGCGAGCTGGGAGCCGACCGAGGACGAGCGACACGCCGTTCGTACGTCGTACACCCGCGTGTTGAAGCCGCTCGCGGCGGCCTGGCTGCACGGTACGACGAAACGCCCGCCGGCCGCCTTCCACCTGACTGGCCGGCGGTTGCGGTTGTGGCTCGCCGCCGCCGGGACGCCGGAGCCTCCGGACGGCTTCCTGTTGCGGCTCGGCGCCGACGACCAGGAGTGTTGGGAGTCGATCGGCGACGCGCTCGCCGCGGCCGGGCTGGCTGGGGCGCTGCTCGGCCCGGGTTCGGGTGGCCCGGCGTACCGGATCACCGGCCGCCGCCGGTTGGCCCGGCTCGCCGAGTTGGTCGGCGGCCCGCCGCGTGCGGCGCCAGCCGGAGCCTGGCCAACCTGACCCCCACCCCTCGGCGCGTCGATCACTCTCCGCCGCGTCGATCATGCAGTTGTGGTGGGGGACAGACTGCTTGCCCGGGGTGAAAACGCCCACCATAAGTCCTTGATCGACCCGTTTGAAGGGGGGCTGGGCGGGTGGGTGGGCAGCGGCGGGCGGGTGTCTGGTGTTGGACAGGGGGCGGGTTGATTCGGGGGAAAACGGGCGGGTCGGACCTCGGTCGTGGGTCCGCCATCGTCACAGTGACCCGCTTCGAGCCCTACCCACGGTGTACGGTGGCGCCGTCCGGCAGCGTCGAAGCGGTTTGCGGCCCGCGAACCCGAAACGCGGGCGGCGCGTTACGTTGGACATCCGGACCGCCGGTGCGACGGCGGGGTCGAAAACGGTCGCTGTCCGGGCGCCGGCAGGCCACGAGCAGGAGTGAGGTCGGGGAGAGACGTGCCGAGCAACGCTGGAACCACCCGTCTGGTCATCGTCGAGTCACCGGCGAAGGCCAAGACGATCTCGGGCTACCTTGGCCCGGGGTACGTCGTGGAGGCCAGCTTCGGTCACGTCCGCGACCTGCCGCGCAACGCCGCCGACGTGCCGGCCAAGTACAAGAAGGAGCCCTGGGCCCGGCTCGGGGTGGACGTCGACAACGGCTTCCACGCGCTCTACGTCGTCTCCGCCGACCGCAAGCAGCAGATCAGCAAGCTGATGAAGCTGGCCAAGGAGGTCGACGAGATCTTCCTGGCCACGGATGAGGACCGCGAGGGCGAGGCGATCGCCTGGCACCTGGTCGAGACCCTCAAGCCCAAGGTGCCGGTCAAGCGGATGGTCTTCCACGAGATCACCAAGCCGGCGATCCAGGCGGCGGTGGCCAACCCCCGGGAGATCGACCGCGACCTGGTCGACGCCCAGGAGGCGCGCCGGATCCTCGACCGGCTCTACGGCTACGAGGTCTCCCCGGTGCTGTGGAAGAAGGTCATGCCGCGGCTCTCGGCCGGCCGGGTGCAGTCCGTGGCGACCCGCATCGTGGTCGAGCGGGAGCGGCAGCGGATGGCGTTCCGCACCGCCGAGTACTGGGACATCCTGGCCACCCTCGCCGTGGCGAACGCCGGCGAGGGTCCGCGAAACTTCAACGCCACCCTGATCGCGTTGAACGGCGACCGGATCGCCACCGGTAAGGACTTCGAGCCCACCACGGGTCGGGTCCGGGCCGGCGCTGGCGTGGTCCACCTGGACGAGGGCGGTGCCCGAGGGCTCGCGGCCCGCCTCGAAGGGCGGCCGTTCACCGTCACCCGGGTCGAGGAGAAGCCCTACCGGCGCCGCCCGTACGCGCCGTTCATCACCTCGACCCTCCAGCAGGAGGCGGCCCGCAAGCTGCGGCTGTCCTCGCAGCAGACGATGCGCACCGCGCAGCGCCTGTACGAGAACGGTTACATCACCTATATGCGTACCGACTCGGTCAACCTGTCGGAGACCGCCATCTCGGCGGCCCGTCGGCAGATCGTCGAGCTGTACGGCGAGCGCAGTGTTCCGCCGGAGCCGCGTCGCTACACCGGCAAGGTCAAGAACGCGCAGGAGGCGCACGAGGCGATCCGCCCGGCGGGGGACAACTTCCGCACCCCGGGCGAGGTGGCCAAGGAGCTGTCCGCCGAGGAGTTCAAGCTCTACGAGCTGATCTGGCGGCGCACCATCGCCTCGCAGATGACCGACGCGGTCGGCTCCAGCGTCTCGGTGCGCATCCGCGCGGTCTCCACCTCGCAGGAGGAGGCCGACTTCGGCGCGACCGGCAAGACCATCACCGACCCGGGCTTCCTGCGCGCGTACGTCGAGTCCAGCGACGACGAGAACGCCGAGGCCGAGGACGCCGAGCGCCGGCTGCCCACCCTGGTCAAGGACCAGCCGCTGACCGCCGACGAGCTGGCCGCGCAGGGTCACCACACGCAGCCGCCGTCGCGCTACACCGAGGCGTCGCTGGTCAAGGCCCTGGAAGAGCTGGGCATCGGCCGCCCGTCCACCTACGCGTCGATCATGCAGACGATCCAGGACCGGGGGTACGTCACCAAGCGCGGCCAGGCGATGATCCCGACCTTCCTGGCCTTCGCGGTGATCGGGCTGATGGAGCGGCACTACCCCCGCCTGATCGACTACGACTTCACCGCCAGCATGGAGAACGAGCTGGACGAGATCGCCGGCGGTGACCACGCCGCTGTCGACTTCCTCACGGCGTTCTACTTCGGCAGCTCCAACGGTGCCGGTGACCAGGACATCGCCCGTTCCGGCGGGCTGAAGAAGCTGGTCACCGAGAACCTCAGCGAGATCGACGCCCGCAGCGTCAACTCCATCCCGCTGTTCACCGACGACGACGGCCGCGAGGTCGTCGTGCGGGTCGGCCGGTACGGGCCGTACCTGCAGCGGGAGCTGCCCGGCGGCGAGCAGCCGGCACCGGCCGCAGGCGAGGGCGAGGAGGGCGGCACCCAGGGTGACCGGGCGCCGATCCCCGAGGGCCTGGCCCCGGACGAGCTGACCCCGGAGAAGGTGCACGAGCTGTTCCTCGGCGGCAGCGGCGAGCGCAAGCTCGGCGACGACCCCGCCACCGGCGAGCCGATCGTGCTCAAGTCCGGCCGGTTCGGCCCGTACGTGTCCAGCGGCGAGCGGAAGTCGTCGCTGCTGCGTACGCAGACCCCGGAATCGCTGACCCTCCAGGAGGCGCTCAAGCTGCTCAGCCTTCCCCGGCTGATCGGTGTCGCGCCGGACGGTGTCGAGGTCTTCGCGAACAACGGTCGCTACGGCCCGTACGTCAAGCGGGGCGAGGAGTTCCGTTCGCTGGAGTCCGAGGAGCAGATGTTCACCGTCGGCCTGGAGGAGGCGCTGGCTCTGCTGGCCGCCCCGAAGGCCCGTGGACGGCGCGCTGCGGCACCGCCGTTGCGCGAGATGGGCGTGGATCCGGCGACCGAGAAGCCGTTGGTGATCAAGGACGGCCGGTTCGGGCCGTACGTGACCGACGGGGAGTTCAACGCGTCGCTGCGGCGCGGGCAGACGCCGGAGGCGTTGAGCCTCGAGGAAGCGTCCGAGATGCTGGCCGAGAAGCGGGCGAAGGGTCCGGCGCCGCGGAAGAAGGCGGCGGCGAAGAAGGCGCCCGCGAAGAAGGCCACGGCCACCAAGAAGACGGCGGCTGCCAGCAAGTCCACCGCCGCGAAGAAGACCACCACCGCCAAGGCGACGGCGGCCAGGAAGGCGGCCCCGGCGAAGAAGGCGGCCCCGAAGAAGGCCACCGCCAGTCCTGCCGAGGAGTGACAGCCAGCACGCCGCCCCTAATGGGTTAAATGTCCAATTCGGTGGCGGGGCTCTGGTGTGGACTGTCTAACGTGAGGGGATGGTCGCAGCCCCTGTTTCGCGCCGCCGTGCGCTCGTCGGCGCTGCGGCGGGCACGCTGCTGCTCGCCGTGGTCGCGGTCGGCATCCGGACGATGGACGGGGACAGCCCCTCGCCGGCCGGCGCCACCGCGTCGCACGCTCCCCCGCAGACCGTCGCCCCCGGGCCGTCCACCGGGCCGACCCGGGATCCGGCCAACCGGCGGACCGTGCGACTCGTCGCCGCGGGTGACGTTTTGATCCATCCAGCGGTGACCGACCAGGCGCGCCGGGACGCTGCCCGTGCCGGCGGCATGGACTTCGCCCCGATGTTCGCCGGGGTCGCCCCGGCGGTCCGCGGCGCCGACCTGGCGCTGTGCCACCTCGAGACGCCACTGGCCGATCCCGCCGGCCCGTTCGCCGGCTATCCGTCGTTCAACGCGCCCCCGCAGGTGCTCGACGGGCTGCGCGCCACCGGATTCGACGGCTGCTCGACCGCCTCCAACCACACCCTCGACCAGGGCGCCGACGGGGTGGCCCGGACCATCCGCGCCCTCGACGCCGCCGGGCTGGGGCACACCGGCAGTGCCCGCAGCGCCGCCGAAGCGGCCAGGCCCCGGATCTACCAGGTCGGCGACGTCCGCGTCGCCCACCTGGCGTACAGCCTGAACTTCAACGGGCTGAGCCGCCCCCCGGGCAAGCCGTGGCTGGCCAACCTGATCGATCCGCCCGAGATCCGCGCCGCCGCCCACAAGGCGCGCGTCGCCGGCGCCGACATCGTCGTGCTCAGCCTGCACTGGGGTACGGAGTATCAGCACCTGCCGGACGCCGACCAGCGGGCCTGGGCCCAGCAGCTGATCTCGTCGCCCGACGTGGACCTCATCCTGGGCCATCACGCCCACGCGGTGCAGCCGTTCCAGCGCTTCGGCGACAAGTGGGTGGTCTTCGGCATGGGCAACGAACTGGCCCGGCACGAGGAGCCGATCGACGACAACCGCGAGGGTGTGATGGCCCGGGCGACCTTCACCGAGACCGCCCCGGGGCGCTGGACGGTGACCCGGATGGAGGCACTGCCAACCTGGACCGACCTGGCGCCGGCCCTCCGACTGGTCGACCTGACCGCAGCGCTTGCCGACCCGGGCACCCCGCCAGGTCTGCGGGGCGACTACCGGGCGGCGTACCAGCGGGTGCTCGGCTACGTCCGGGCTCTCGGTGCCGGCGCGGACCAGGTGGAGGCGTCGGGCGGCTGAGCGCCGCCGCCGAGGACGCGGTCAAGGTGGGCGTTGGCGAACCGGTGGTCGGGGTCCAGGCGGTCGCGTACGGCCAGGAAGTCGGCGAACCTCGGGTAGGCGGGGGCCAGGCTGGCGGCGTCCCGGTAGTGCAGCTTGCCCCAGTGCGGGCGGCCACCCAGCCCGGCGGCCACCTCCTCGAAGGCTCGGAAGTACGGCTCGTACGGCATGCCGCCGTACTGGTGCACAGCGATGTACGCGGAGTCCCGACCGTAGCCGTGCGACAGCCAGATGTCGTCGGCGGCGGTGAACCGCACCTCCACCGGGAAGAGCACCTTGAACGGCAGCCCGTCGACGATCCGCTGGAGCGCGGCGAGCGCCTCGGGTAACGCCTCGCGGGGCAGGCCGTACTCCATCTCCACGAAGCGGACCCGGCGTGGGGTGCAGAACACCCGGTCGGAGCGCCCGGTGTACTGCCGTTCGGTGAGTGCGCGGGCGGAGACGGCGCTGATGCCGGGTGCCAGCGCCGGCACGGCCCGGCCGATCCGGCAGGCGCCGGCGAAGACCGTGTTGGACAGGAAGTCGTCGTCCAACCAGCCGCGCCAGCGGGACAGCGGCCGGTCGTTGGCGGGTACCCGGTCGTTGGTCTTGACCTGGACCCGGGACGTGTAGGGGAACCAGTAGAACTCGACGTGGCCGTGGCCGCCGATCAGAGTGGGCAGGTCGGCGAGCACATCGGCCAGCGCGGCGGGTCGTTCGTGGGCGTGCAGGACGAAGGCGTCGACGCAGCGCAGGGTCACCTCGACCAGCACCCCGAGCGCGCCGAGCGACACCCGGGCGGCGGCGAAGACGTCCGGGTGCTCGTCGGCGCAGCAGCGCAGCACCTCTCCGCTGCCGGTGACCAGAGTGATCGCCTCGACGAAGGTGGACAGGCAGCCGTAGCCGGCGCCGGTGCCGTGGGTGCCCGTGGAGATCGCGCCGGCGACGGTCTGCGCGTCGATGTCACCGAGGTTGGGCAGGGCGAGGCCGTGCCGGGCGAGCAGGCTGTTGAGCGTGTGCAGGGTCATTCCGGCCGGTACGGTGACGAGCCGGTTCGCGACGTCGACGCTGACGGTGGTGTCCAACTCGGACAGTTCCATCCGCCGGTCGTCGGCGAGCGCGATGGCGGTGAAGGAGTGGCCGCTGCCGGTCACCCGGATCCGGCGGCCCTCGGCGGCGGCGGCACGGACGGCCTCGGTGACGTCGGCCACCGAGCCGGGGCGGAGGATGGCGGTGGCGGAGCCGCGCTGGTTGCCGGCCCAGTTGGACCAGGGGGTGGTGAGCGATGCCGTGCCGACCATGCGCGCTCCTCATTGATGAATATGAACTGACTTCATATCAGGAACGTTCTAGCTGGTAAATACCGCAATTGCGATCCGCTCGTTGTACCGGTAGTCACGGACTCGTGACGTGGAGATATGTTCATCCGTCGAAGGGGGGTGGCGCAGAGTGTCCACACCAGCCGCCACGACCGGGCCGCTGCGCCGCGTACCGGTGCAAGGTCGAAGTGTCGCGCGGGTACAGCGCATGTTGGATGCCTGCGCAGAACTCGTCGACGAGGTGGGGTACGAGGGGCTGACGACCACCCTGCTCGCCGAGCGGGCCGAGGTGGCCATCGGGTCGGTCTACCAGTTCTTTCCGGACAAGCGGGCGATCGTGCAGGCGTTGACCCTGCGGACCATGGAGTCCTACCTCCAGCGCCTCGACGAGCGGTTCGCGTCCGACGAGATGACCCACTGGTGGGACGGCGTCGACGCGGGCATCGACGAGTACATCACGATGCACCGCACCGTCCCCGGCTTCCGTACCCTGCACTTCGGCGACGTGGTCGACCTGCACCTGCTCGACGAGCAACGGGACAACAACGGCGTGATCGCCGACCAGTTGGCCCGGGTGCTCACCGAGCGTTTCGGGCTCACCGACGTGCCCAAGCTGCGCTTCGTGCTGGAGATCGCGGTCGAGGCTGCGGACGCGCTGATCAAGCTCGCGTTCCGCCGGAAGTCCGACGGCGACGAGCGGGTGCTGCTGGAGGCGAAGGCGCTGATCCGGGAGTACCTGCACCGCCAGGTGGACGGCGCGGACAACGGCCAGTCCACAGTCGGGAATCAGGCCGAGGCGGCCCAGCCCGTCTGAAGCGGCGCGGGGCGCGGGCCTCGACCGGCGGTGCGGGTGGCTGCCCGCCCTCAGAGGAAGGCCCGCCCCTCACCCCGGTAGGTGGGGATGGTCGCCACGACCGCGTCCCCCTCGATCAGGTGCAGCTCGTTGACCCGTTCACACAGCTCACCTGCCTTGGCGTGGCGGAACCACACCCGGTCGCCGACGTGCAGATCGGCCGCCGCCGCTCCGGACAGCGGAGTCTGCACCTCGCCGGCGCCCTCGGTGCCGACCAGCTTCAGCCCGGCCGGTAGCCACGGCCGGGGCAGTCGGCTGTCGGCGGCCGGGCCGGAGGCGATCCAGCCGCCGCCGAGCACCGTCACCAGCTCCGGCGTCGGTCGGCGGACCACCGCGCAGGCGAAGAACGCCGCCGGGGTGGGCCGCCAGGCGCGGTACGCGTCGAAGAGAGTCGGCCCGTACAGGCCCGATCCCGCGGTGACCTCGGTGACCGCGGGATCGGCGCTGGTCGCGGCCACGCTGCCGGTGCCGCCGCCGTTGACGAACTCCAGGTCGGCGTGCTCGCGTACCGCGGCGACCGCCGCACCACGGCGGGCCAGCAACTCGCGGTACGACCCGCGCTGGGCCAGCCTGATCGCGCCGGCCAGCAGCGTCCTGCCCGGCGGCGCGTCGCCCAGGCCGGCGATCTGCGCCTCGTACGACATCAGCCCGACCAGCCGGAAGCCCGGCCGACCGGCGACGGCGGCGGCGAGCGCGCCGGCCGCCCGCGCGCTGTGCACGGGTGAGCGGCGGACGCCGACGTGCACCCCGCGCAGCGGTCGCCAGGAGGCGTCCAGGTCCAGGCAGAGCCGTAGCTCGGCGCGCTGCCCCGGGGCCCCGATGGTGTCGATGAGGTCGAGTTGGCCGGTGCCGTCGATCATCAGGGTGATCGCGGCGGCGAGCGTCGGGTCGGCACCCAGCTCGGCGAGGGCGGCCCGGTCCGCGCTCGGGTACGCGACCAGCACGTCGTCGCTGACGCCGGCGCGGACCAGCCAGATCGCCTCGGGCAGTGTGAACGCCATCACGCCCTGCCAGCCGGGCCGGGCGAGGGCTCGGCTGATCAACTCCCGGCTGCGCACCGACTTGCTGGCGAGGCGGACCGGCTTTCCGGCGGCGAGAGCTGCCAGGGCGGCCGCATTGGCGTCGAAGGCGGTGACGTCGACCACCGCGTACGGGGGGTCGAGGTGGGCAGTCGCCCGATCCAGGCGCTCGCGAAGTTTGTCGCTTTCGATGGCCACGTGTGCACGCTAACTGTCCGACGGAGAATGCGAAATACCCTCGCGTACGCCCGGGCTGCGGCTGGTGCCTTCGGCGGCCTAGGCTCAGCGAGCAGGAGAATGTCGCCGGGGGGTGGCGCCCCACCGGGTCTAGAGTGTTGCACCGGAGGTGCCCAGCGATGGGCCGGCACGTGGAGGTACGGCCATCGAAAGCCAGAACAGCGGCGAGTCGCCCGGCGTGTCGCGCTCAGGCGACCAGTCGGGCAACGCCGCCAAGCAGCCCAACGGCGGTCAGGTAGATCCGTCCGGTTATGCCGCGATCCGCTCCGTGCTGCGCATCAGGCCGTTCCGCCGGCTCTGGATCGTGCTCGGCGCGGCCTCCTTCGGCGACTGGTTCGGCCTGCTGGCCACCTCGGTCTTCGCCGCCTCCCAGGTGCAGGGCAACACCGCGAAGGGCGCGGCCTTCGGCACCGTCATCGCCATCCGGCTGCTCCCCGCCCTGGTGCTCGGCCCGGTCGCCGGTGTGCTCGCCGACCGGTTCGACCGGCGGTGGACCATGGTCATCAGCGACCTGCTCCGGTTCGTGCTCTTCGCCTCGATCCCGCTGGTGGCGCTCTCCGGCGTCAGTGGCGCGATGGTGGTTCTGTGGGCGACCATCGCCACCTTCCTGATCGAGTCGGTCACGCTGATCTGGATCCCGGCCAAGGAGGCCGCGGTCCCCAACCTGATCCCGCGCGCCCGGCTGGAGGCGGCCAACCAGCTCACGCTGATCACCACGTACGGCCTCACCCCGATCCTCGCGGCGCTGGTGGCCGCGGGGCTCGACCGCAGCGTCCGGGCCATCGTCGGCGGCGATGACCTCGGCTGGGCGGAGCCCGCCCAACTCGCGCTCTGGGTCAACGCCTTCTCCCGGCTCGCCACCGCCCTCGTGGTGGCATTCGGGATCAAGGAGATCAGCCGGGCGCAGACCGGCGACCGGCAGCGCACCGAGCAGAGCATGTTCCGGCAGTTCTCCGAGGGCTGGAAGTACATCGGCCAGACCCCGCTCGTCCGTGGCCTGGTGCTCGGCATCTTCGGCGCGTTCGCCGGCGGCGGCATCGTCATCGGCACGGCCAAGTTCTTCGCCGCCTCGCTCGGCGCCGGCGACGCCGCCTTCTTCCTGCTCTTCGGCGCGATCTTCGTCGGCCTGGCGCTCGGCATCGGGCTCGGCCCGATGGTCGTCAAGGAGATGTCCCGGCGCCGCTGGTTCGGCATGAGCATCGTGCT
The DNA here is from genome assembly GCF_040607895.1 of Micromonospora sp. NPDC005220. Classification (NCBI taxonomy): domain Bacteria; kingdom Bacillati; phylum Actinomycetota; class Actinomycetes; order Micromonosporales; family Micromonosporaceae; genus Micromonospora; species Micromonospora sp. NPDC005220. Next base: position 24,797 of record NZ_JBEXHP010000008.1, on the reverse strand, counting down.
GGCCAGCGCCGCCGTGATGACCCTCGCCTTCGCCATCCACCTGTCCATGGCGATCGTCGGCGCGGTGCTGGTCGGCGCCGGCGCCGGGATGGCCTTCCTGGCCGGCACCACACTGCTCGGCGGGGAGGTGGCCGACGAGGTGCGCGGCCGGGTCTTCGCGGTGGTGCAGATCGGCACCCGACTGGTGCTGATCCTGGCCATCGGGCTGAGCAGCCTGCTGGTCGGTGTCGGCGGCTCCCGCAAACTGACCATCGCCGACCTCGGCATCTCCGTCTCCTCCACCCGACTGCTGCTACTCGCCGCCGGTGCTGCCGGCATCTTCGCCGGAATCAGCGCGTTCGGCCAGATGGACGACAAGAAGGGCGTACCGGTCCTCGCCGACCTGTGGGGCTCCATCCGGGGTCGTCCGCTGATGCCCTCCGAGCCGTTCGTCTCCGCCGGGCTCTTCGTGGTCTTCGAGGGCGGTGAGGGCGCGGGGAAGTCCACCCAGCTCACCGCGCTTGCCGAGCGGCTGCGTGGCCAGGGCCACGACGTCGTGGTCACCCGCGAGCCGGGAGCCACCGGCGTCGGCCGGCGGATCCGGTCGCTGGTGCTGGACACCTCCGGCGACGACGCGCCCTCCCCCCGGGCCGAGGCGCTGCTCTACGCAGCCGACCGGGCACACCACGTGGCCACCGTCGTCCGGCCCGCGCTGGTCCGGGGCAGCGTGGTGATCAGCGATCGGTACGTCGACTCGTCCCTGGCGTACCAGGGCGCCGGCCGGACACTGCCCGTCGACGAGGTCTCCTGGCTCTCGTCCTGGGCCACCGGTGGGCTCAAGCCCGACCTGGTGGTGCTGCTGGACGTCGAGCCGCGTACCGGCCTGTCCCGGGTGACCTCGCGCAACACCGGCACCGACCGGCTGGAGGCCGAGTCGATCGCCTTCCACGAGCGCGTCCGGTACGCGTTCCTCGACCTCGCCGCCGCCGATCCGAAGCGCTACCTGGTGCTCGACGCGTCCCGGCCGGCCGAGGAGATCACCGGGCTGGTGGTCCGCCGGGTCGAGGAGATGCTCGACAAGCCGGGCGGCATCGTGCACCCGCGGCCGGCGCAGGGCCCGGACACCTCGGTGCAGCCTGAGTTATCCGACGCGGAACTGGTGACGATGGAGCACAAGACCTGATGCCTGACGTCTTCGCCGACCTGGTCGGTCAGGACGAGGCGGTGGTCGAGCTGCGTCGCGCCGCCGCCGCGGCCGCCGCCGTACTGCGTGCTGGCGCATCCGCGTTGGTCGCCGCCGGCCCGGCCAGCGGTGACGCGCCCGCAGCCGACCACGCCGCGACCGGCGCGGCTGACCCGTCCGCCGGGATGACGCATGCGTGGATCTTCACCGGGCCGCCCGGCTCCGGCCGCTCGGTCGCCGCACGGGCGTTCGCCGCCGCACTTCAGTGCGTGCACGGCACCGGCTGCGGTGACTGCCCCGGCTGCCACACCACGATGGGCGGCACCCACGCCGACGTGCGGATGGTGGTGCCGGAGGGGCTCTCCATCGGCGTCGGCGAGATGCGCGCGCTGGTGCTCCGCGCCGCCAGCACCCCGTCCGGCGGGCGCTGGCAGGTGGTGGTCATCGAGGACGCCGACCGGCTCACCGAGGCCGCCGGCAACGCGCTGCTCAAGGCGATCGAGGAACCTCCACCGCGAACGGTCTTCCTGCTCTGCGCCCCGTCCACTCACCCGGACGACATCTCGGTGACCATCCGGTCGCGCTGTCGCGTCGTACCCCTGCGGCAGCCGCCGGCCGCCGCGGTGGCCGAGGTGCTGGTCCGTCGGGACGGCATCGCGCCCGACGTGGCGCAGTGGGCGGCGGCGGCCGCGCAGGGTCACGTGGGTCGGGCCCGCCGGCTGGCCCGCGACCCGGAGGCCCGCAAACGGCGCGAGGCGGTGCTCGCGGTGCCCCGCCGGTTGACCGGTGTCGGCGCGGCATTCGACGCGGCGTCCGCGCTGATCGAGGCGGCCGAGGCGGAGGCCGAGGCGTCGGTCACCGAGGCAGACACGACCGAGCGGGCGGCGCTGGAGACCGCGCTCGGCGCGGGCGGCACCGGCCGGGGGGCGGCCGGCGCCATGCGAGGTGCCGCCGGGCAGCTCAAGGAGCTGGAGAAGCGGCAGAAGTCCCGGGCCACCCGGGCCCAGCGGGACGCACTGGACCGGGCGCTGGTCGACCTGGCCGGCTTCTACCGGGACGCGCTCACCATGGCGCTGCGCGCACCCGTCGCCCCGGTGCACACCGACACCGCCGCGCTCGCCGGCGCCGGCGCGCAGAAGTGGGACGCCGAGGGGGCGCTGCGCCGCCTGGAGGCCGTGCTCGCCTGCCGCGCGGCGATCGAGGCGAACGTCAAGCCACGGATCGCGGTCGAGGCGATGATGCTCGCCCTCTGGAAGGGCTGACCCGCACTTCCCGGCGGTTGTCCACAGGCATCGACAGGCCCGATTGCGGTGCGGTACGGTCCGTGTGCCGTGGTGACGGTGGCAGCACACTGAGTGATGGATCACCCGGGAGGAGTCGGCCGATGCCGCGGGGGGAGATCGACGAAGCCTGGATCGAGGAGGCGGTGCGACGCTACCGCCGGATCGAGTCGCTCCAGGCCGAGTTCGACCAGGCGGTGTCGACCGTCGAGGTGACCGTCCGCTCGCCGGACGGCCTGGTCGAGGTGGTGGTCACCGCCGGTGGACGGATCACCGACGTCCGGTTCCTCGGGCCGTTGCACACCCGCAGCCCGCGCGACGTGGCCGGTTCCGTGCAGGCCGCGGTCACCGCGGCGGCCGACGCCGCCGAATGGGCCCGGGAAAAGCTGCACAACGAGACGTTCGCCGCCTACCGACCGCTCGCGGGGGCCTGAGATGGACACTCTGCGCGCGCTCGCCGCCCGGCTGGACGAGGCGAGCGCCACGCTCACCATGGTTTCGCACACCGTCACCGCCAGCGATCCGGCCCAGGCCGCGTTCGGCGCCGACGCGCCGGGCCGTCCGGGCGAGATCGGTCGGGCGCTGCACCGGCAGTGGACCACCGCCACCGACGACCGGGCCCGGGAGGCCCGCGCCGCCGCCGGTCGACTGGCTGCCGCCGCGGCGGCGGTGCGGGAGGCCACCGACCGCTACACCGAGGTCGACCGGGCGGCCCGCCGCCGGCTCGCCGGGGAACCGTGATGGACGCGCTGGACCGGCTCGCCGAGCCCGGCCTCGACCTGCTCCGCCGGGTGGACACACTGATCGCGGCCGGCGTCCCGGAGGGGCACCGGGTCTGGCCGCTGCTGCGCCGCATGCAGGTGCTGCCGGGCGACGCGGTGCGCAGCTTCCTCGACCTGCACCCGGTGCCGCTCGCCAGCGCCGGGCACGCGGTGCGCCGGCTCGTCCGGGGGTACGACGACGTCTCCGCCGCGCTCACCGACTCGGTGCTCTGGTCCGGCGCGGCCGCCACGGCGTACGGGCAACAGCGGGCGGCGCTGCTGCGCCATCTCGACGAGGGGCCGGACAGCCTGGTCGGCCGGCTCGAATCCACCGCCGGTTACGCCGACGCCCTCGCCGACTGGGTGGAGGGCAGCCGTCTCGCGCTGGCCCGCACGTTGGCCGACGTGCTCCGCTCGGCCGAGGCGGTCGCCGTGGTCGCCGCCACCGCCACCGGTGCGTCGACGCGCCCCGGGCCGGTCGGGCCCGGAGCGGCCGACGCGGCCGAGATCGCCGCACGGGTGCTGGCGGTGCTCTGCGTCGCGTACGACGGTGCGGAGACGCTGCTGCGACAGTGGGCGCCGAGCCTGGCCGAGACCGCGTGGCGTCCGTCAACCGACGGGCGGCCCCGCTACGACCAGCCCACCCGGGTCGGCTGGTAACTGGGCCTCTGTCCTCCGGCCGTGGTCCGCGTCGAACCTGACCGCCCAGGTCCGCAACATCGCGCAGGTCTCCACGGCGGTGGCGCGCGGCGACCTGTTGCCCCGGATTTCGGTGCTCCGGCCTTGGCCGCGTTGCCCCCGGCAGGCCACGGCGTCGCTCGCGGGCGCCTGGCCTGAGCCGTCGCCCACGGCGACGCCGTGGTCTTCCCCTGCACCCCCCGCAGGTCTGCCTCCACTCAACGCCGCCGAGGCACGTCTTGTCTCCTGCCCGCCGCCGGATTCAACCGTCCGGGCGAGGAGCAATGGCACGACGGGACGCCCGGCAATAGGTCAAGTCGACGGTCATGAATGGCAGCGGCGCGTAGCCGGCCGGTGCGCCTTGCGCCGTGACCCGTCGTAGGGTGGGGGGATGGGCATGCTCTGCGCGGTCAGCTTCAACCGGTACGGGCGGCTCTACTACCTCGATCCGGGTGAGTTGCGTCCGCAGGTGGGCGACCGGGTGCTGGTGCCCACCGATGACGGGCCCGAGGTGGCGGAGTGCGTGTGGGCCGCGCAGTGGGTGACCGAGGACACCGACGGCTTCCCCCGCCTGGTGGGGCTGGCCGGCGACGACGACCTACGCCGGGATGAGGCGTTGCGTCGGCGCAAGGCCGAGGCGAAGGTGGCCGCGAAACGGCTGATCCGCTCGCACGGCCTGCCGATGAAGGTGGTGGCTGTCGACCACGTGCTCGGTTCCGCCGAGAGCGGCGGTGAGCGCAGCACCGTCTACTTCACCGCCCCGCACCGGGTGGACTTCCGTTCCCTGGTCCGCGACCTGGGCGCGACCCTGCACTGTCGGGTGGAGCTACGCCAGCTCTCCGCCCGGGACTCCGCGCGGGTGCAGGGCGGCATCGGCTCCTGCGGTCGGGACCTGTGCTGCGCCACGTTCCTCACCGACTTCGAGCCGGTGACCATCCGGATGGCGAAGGACCAGGACCTGCCGCTCAACCCGCTGCGCATCTCCGGCGCGTGCGGCCGGTTGATGTGCTGCCTCAAGTACGAGCATCCCCTATACGCTGGCAGTAGCAATTATCCGTCTCCAGGTCAGCGAGTCGAGACTCCCGATGGCCTGGGGAAAGTTGTGTCCCGGCATCCGCCGAGCGAGACCGTCACCGTCCGGCAGATCTCCGGTGGGGAGACCAAGCGCTGTTCCCTGTCCGACGTCTGCGGTTCCCGCCGTGCCTACGACTCGGGGATCAGCTGAGCGACCGCCATCAGCCCTTGCCGCGGCTCGGCAGCCTGTTCGGTTCTGTGATCCTCCGACAGCTGTTCAAGCGCTCCACGAGCTTGCGCAAGGCCTACGACCACGCCTGTGAGAACGTGACCTCGATTAGATCGGCCTTCCAGGTCGGCTCGCCATTCTTCGGCCTTCCCTTGCCTCTCGGTCGCATCACGATCGCATCGAAGGCGTCCCGCAGTACCTCGCGCTGCTCACCGAGGTCCATCGCGTCGAACTCGTCGTAGGCAGCCTCGATGTCGATCACCTTGGCCGAACCATGCCCGCCAGCCTTCGCCAGCTCGGCCTGGATCTCCGCCAGTTCGGCCCGTAGATTTGCGGTGCCTGTGACCAGTGCGGCGCGATCGATCAGTCCGGCGGTGCGGTCCTCGACCAGCTCGGCCATCAACTGGCTGATCTCGGCTTCTCGCTGCATCAGGGGCGCGACGTCGATGACTGGCGGCTGCGGCTTGAACGCAGTACGGCCGGTGATCTCCAGCCGTTGCACCAGCCGGCGCACCACCGACCCATCGGCGAACTCGATGCCGATGGAGCAGTGCCCACGGCCCAGCTCGGGCCGGTCCATCCTGCCCTTGCAGACGTAGATGCACTCTCCCGCCGTCGGTCGCCGGGTCGCCCCCATCGGTCCCTCGCAGACGGAGCAACTCGCAATGCCGGACAGTAGGTTGGCCAGCTTCCCCCAGTTCGAGTCGGGCCGCTCTCGGTCGGCCAGACGACGATCTACGGCCCGCCAGGTCGGCTCATCCACGATCGGGGACCAGTTCCCCTCACCCATCACCTCCCCGTACAGGGTCGACTTGGCGATGTTGCGGGGGTTGCGCAACAGAAACCGAACAGCCACGTTGTTCCACCTCCCCGTGGGGCTATAGTTCCGCGTCCGCGGTGCCCGGGGACGGGCGGTCTCCGGGTTCGGGGCCGACGTGGTGAACCCTGCCTCGTTCCATTCTCGGGCGATGGCAGACAGCGGCTTTCCATCGAGCACGTCGTGGTACGCCTTCTTGACGGCCGCCGCCTCGTCCTCGCGCAGGGTGCCGTCGGGGTTGTACCCGAAGGGTCGCCTGATCCACTGCGGTCGACCCTCCTGCACCCGCTGGTCGTTGGTAAGGATTTGCCGCTCAGCCTTGCGTTCGGTCTCTGCCGAGGCGACGGCTGCCAGGATGCGGGCGACCATCCGACCCACGTCGGTCGTCAGGTCAATGTCCCCGGTCGCGGTGGCCAACCCGATGCCCTTGTCGATCGCTAGATCGATCAGGGACTCCAGATCCTTCATCGAACGGGTCACCCGGTCCAGGTGCCAGGCAACGATCAGGTCGGCCTCGCCAGCCTCGATCATCTGGACGACTCGCCGCCAACCCGGACGCGCGGCCAGGCGGGTGGTTGTGGCCGAGATGGTGTCATCGATGACCGCGACCACCTCCCACCCGCGAGCCAGGGCCAGCGCCCTGCATGCCTGCTCCTGACGGTCCAGTCCAGCACCCTCGCCGGTCAGGTCCATGCTCATCCTTAGGTAGAGCACGGCGTGCGGTGCGGTGGTGCCGGGGGAGGCTGCCTTCATTGCGCGGCGGCGGGCGGCGCTCTTGATGGTCCGGGTTGCCGGAGTCATGACGATGAATCTAAAATATGTGATGCTTTCGAGCAAATGACGGCACCCGCTGTACCAGCGCTTTCAGGAGACCGCCCCGGCTGTCGGTAGTCGGGTCTCCACCCCGGAGGGTGACGGCCGGGTCGTCGGCCACAGCGTCCCGAGAGACGCGGTGACCGTACGCTGGACGCCGACGGCTCCCGCTGCTCCTGCTCCCGGGCCTCCGTCTGCGCCCGCCCCCGCCAAGCCCACGACCAGCACTACACCCCCTAACAGCCCACCCACCCCACCGTTCCCGCGTTGATCATGAAGTTATTGCCATGCCACCGGCGTGTCGGCGCAATAACTTCATGATCAACGGAGTGTGCTGGGTGGGGTGGGTTCAGTGGAGGACTGTGGGGGGTTCGGTCAGGTGGGGGGTTAGGGGGGATTTGGGGACCAGCCAGCTTGCGGTGGGGGACTGGTCGGGGTTCACCTGCCAGTCGCGGGAGACCCGGTCCACCCCGATCGGGTAGATGGTCAACGTGCCGTCCGGGTCGATGCGCAGCCGCAGGAACGACTTGGAGTCCTCGATGCCCTGGCCGGCGAAGAGTTCGTTGACGTTCACCCCGAACGAGCCCGCCACCAGCAGGTACGCCGCTACCAGCTGGCTTGCCACCAGGCCGATCACCGGGCCGTAGAGCACCGCGGCGGCGGCTGCCGGCAGTGGCCACGGCCAGTCGTAGAACGGCAGCGCCAACCAGACCCAGGTGCCGGCCGCCGCCAACGCCACCTGCGCCACGCCGTGACCGACGCCGAGGATCCAGTGCCGCGCGTGGCGTTTTCCACTCGCGCTCGGCGGCTTGGCGAACAGGGCCGCCGCCACCACCGTCACCAGCACCATCACCACCAGCGGGACGCTGAACAGCCGCTGGTTGGTGCTGTTTCCCCAGTTCGCCGCCGCACCCGCCATGGCCAGCATCAGCAGGGTGTGCAGGGTGCCGAGCAACGTGGTGAAGCCGGGATTGCGGAACGGCAACCGGGGGAAGATGCCCCAGCCGTAGCGGCGGGACCGCGCGGCGTCCGGGTAGCGGGCCATCAGCTCGTACGGCTGGGCGGAGCTGGCCTTGCGGGCCAGCGTGTCCCGCGGTGGCACCTCGATGCGCTCCGGCAGCTTGTGCGTGGGGTAGAGGTACGCGCCGCCCCCGCCGCACGTGATCAGCTGCCGGTCCGGCCCGGAGTAGCGGGCGTAGTGGTGCAGGTCGCCGGAGAGCAGCAGCCGCACCCGCGCCCCGGTCGGGTCGATGATCGTACGAATGAAGTAGTCGATCGAGTCGTACGCCGTTGGATTGTCGGCGGCCTTGACCCAGGTCGGCGCCGGCGCCGCGATGATCACCTTTGACTCCGGGCCGAGCCGCCGGGCCACCTTGTCGAAGTAGGCCAGCTGCGGGTCGTCGAGGTACGAGCCGGACTGGTCGTCCACGCCGAGCAACCACCAACCGCCCGGCAACTCCACAGCGAAGTACGACCGGGACTGCCCGGTGCCCCAGCCCGCGAAGTTGCGGTCCCGGGAGCGGACGAACAACCGTAGGAACGCGGTGAGGCCGTCGTACCAGTCGTGGTTGCCCGGCACCGCGAAGAGCGTGGGCTTCTCGGCCGGCGCCACCGGCAGCGCGGCCTGGTACGGGCCCTTGCACCGGTCCTCGTACGCGGCGTAGGCCGCCGACGGGTACACCTGGTCGCCGCCCATCACCAGGGTCTGCGCCCGGGGCAGGCGGTGCCCGTCGACGGTCAGCTCGGGCTGCGCCAGCAGGTACGCCATCGAGTACGTGGCGTTGAAGCCGTCACCCAGGTCGGCCACGTAATCGAGCCACAGCCCGCCGTCCGGCCCGACCTGGCGGAAGATGTCGTCGCCGAACGCGTTCTGCAACTCGCGCTTGTCGAGGTACGCCCCGAAGAGCACCGCCAGCAGCGTCCGGATGCCGGTGCTGATCAGCAGGAACGGCGCCAGCCACGGCACCGGCTTGCGGGGTGTGAAGCCCAACTCCAGCGGGTCGGTGCTGCGCGGCCGGTGGGCGGCGCGTTCACCGGCCGGCGGGCGGTCAGGACGCTCCGGGTGGGGGGAATCCTCGCGTTCGTCGCTCACCCGCCGCAGCGTAGTCCCGGACCCGATCATCCGCTGTCTGGTAAACGTCCAGATGGCGGCCGTTGTCCGGTTGGTACTGGCCGGCGCGACGGGGGTATCCCGTTCGGTCGGTGCCGCCGAGGTGCCGTACACTTGCTGATCGTTGCCGCCTTAGCTCAGTCGGCTAGAGCGACGCACTCGTAATGCGTAGGTCGACGGTTCGATTCCGTCAGGCGGCTCCACAGAAAGGCCCAGGTCACCGGCTTGATCGCCGATCATGACCTGGGCCTTTTGCTTGCCCTTGCGAGGCTGAGCAGCCAAGTGAGCAGCCAACCTACTCACCGGACCACAGCGCCCCTTCCAGCCGTGCCGCAGCTTCCCGCGCGACCTCGGGGGCCACGTGTGCGTGGATGTTGAGAGTGACGCTGATCTGAGAGTTACCGAGGATCTCCATGACCACGCGGGCGGGCACGCCCTGGGCGAGAAGGACACTGGCCGCCGTGTGCCGCAGATCGTGAAGACGAACCTGCCGTAGGCCGGCCTGCCGGATGATTTCCCGGAACGACCGGTTGTCGTTACGCGGGTGGATAGGTGTGCCGACGGCCGTGGCAAAGACCAGACCCGGGTCGGCCCAGTTGTCGGCGTCGAACCGTTCCGTTGCCTGGTGTCCCTGGTGGCGGCGGAGTGCCGATAGCACGGTGGGCGGCAGCGGAAGAGTTCGGCGAGACCGGGCAGTCTTGGCGGCTGGCGGTGGTCGGTGCGACCCAAACCCACGAGGCCCCTGGCGGGGACGGTGGCAGCGGGGCAGCGAGAAGGCAGCAGGAGCCTTGATCCGGGTCGGTGCCGAACGCCGGCCGACGGCACCCCGCAGCTGCTGCCCGATGCGAGCCGCCACCGATCGGCAGTGGCCGACGACCGGGAACCGCATCCCCCCGCGGGGGTCGGGCTGAGCTGCCGGCGGAACGCCAGTCGACAGCAACGGGGTCGGACGATGGCACCCTGACGAGCGCTGGACGGACGATGCTCCGAGCGACAGCCGTTCCCGAACGTGTGCGGACGCGGTGCACAGAGCTTGTAGGCGAGGCGTCAGCCAGGCAGGCGGGTGAACTGGTTTGCCAGCTGAACATCAGGGGGTGCCGTTACTAGTGGCGGCAAAGACCTGTTGCGGCCACGGGCGACTTGATCAGTGTTTCCGACCGCCTGGGCGAAATCGCTGTCGGCGCGGATGTCGTCTACACGACACCGAACCTCACAAGGCGAACATACCGTCGCCGGGCTGGTGCAACCAGTGAGCATCGGGGTCATCATGATGGGCATGAATACGCGCAGTCCCATCACGGCTGGGCTCCTGCTGCTAGCTGGCGCAGGCCTAGCGATACTCGTGCTGTTCCTGCGTGGCGAGGGCCTGGAGCGGGCGAGTTGGTGGGCAGCCGTGGGGAGTGCTGGCTTGAGCGGTGCCGCGCTGGTGGTTGCGTGGCTAGCTTGGAAGCGTCCCTCCGGCGGCGTTCAGGGCGAGGAGCCTCTGCAAGCTCCTTCTCCTGTGAGTCCAGTCATCACTCGTCCCCGCGAGAAGGTTCTCGCTTTTGGTGACGGCACCTCAGGCTTAGGCCGGAACGACGGCGCCGACGAGGTGCGACTTGTCACGATGGATGAGGCGGGCGAGCACGCCCCAGGACGGATGCTGAATGGGGCACGTGATGTCAAGATCTACAGTAGAACCCTTGTAAACGTACTCAATCAGCATGCTGGGCAACTTGCCAACATCGTCCGAAATGGAGGGAAGGTCCGAATACTGCTGATGGAGCCAGTTTTGGACCTAGGAAGCAGGCTCTATCCTGCTGGCGACGGCGGTGGCGAAACCGTAATGTACAACCATGCTAACGCTGTTGCAGCTCGCCTCCGTTACATCAGGCACAACGTGGGCACAAATAATGCCGGTTTTGAAGTGCGCATGACCTCCGGCCTCCCGTCCTTCGGCATGCTCCTCGCGAAATTTGAGGAGGACCCTGTGGCGCGTCTCATCGTTCAACTGAACTTCCTTTACACAAAGACCGAGCGTGATCGCCCTCTCATATGCTTTGAAAGCCCTAGTCAATGGATACGCACTTTTGAGCGGGAGTTCGACGAGGTTTGGGTCAATGGGGAGCAATGGGAGGAGCCGTCGTGGATCAGGAACTCGACTCGCGTGACCGGGTCTCAATGAGCACTCAGCGCATAGTCTCAGGTCGTCGGTCGGTTGACGACTGTCCTTTCTGTCACGTCAACACTCAAATTGTGATTGAGGAGAATGGCCTCTTTCTTGCCATCTATAATCAGTCACCGATTGTGCCAGGTCACAGCCTTGTTGTGCCGAAGTATCACGTTCCACGTTTGTTGGATATGAGCGCGGACGACATCCCGGATTTCTTCTCCTTTGCCCGTGAGGTAACGAGCCTATTGGTGAACGTGTATGACGCTGATGGTTTTGACTGGATCATTCAGGAGGGCGAGGCTGCTGGGCAAACTGTGCCTCATCTTCATCTTCACGTGATACCCCGCCTTTCTGGAGACCTTGGTTCTCCCGGCTCTTGGTTCGAGAAACTCACTGGGACGAGGGTTGCGGTAGATAGTGCTGACCGGCGGAAATTGAGCCGCGAGGAGATGCGAAACGAGGTTCGCTTCATCCAAAGTCGCATTTAAGTAGCGCGCGCGGAGCCCAGAGGTTCCTGAAGCGGCGAGGCCCAGGCTCCAACTGGTCACGGGGGAGCAAAAACAGTCAATCAAGCCCACCTGGTTTCGCGAGCCGCCCGCAGGATCGCGGTAGCCGCCGCCGAGCGCGACCCACACCTAGACGATAAGCTGCTGATCTTTTGGGAACTCGAACGCGGGCTCGTGAACCAACTGCGGCGAGAGTTGGGTGAAAAGCTCTCACTTGCCTCGGCATATAATGCCGACGCGCTTCTGCCATAGAGGCAGCGACAGGCGTACCGACATTGGGCCGAAGGTGCGGCGCGCAGGCCAGCCAGCCCCAAGGGGCGAGTGCTTCAGGTGGCCAAGGCCACGGATGGGGAGGGCTGTTGCTGCGCTCTTAAATCCCCTAACCGACGCACCAGTGTGAGGCAGCAAGGAGGCAGCGCGGTCGTCGATGGCAATGGGCCGTGGACATCAACCGACCCCGCCCACTCCGTGCTCAACGGTGCGTGCCGCCCGCCAGATGGCAGCCCACGACAAAACGAGTCCGCATCCCCCTCGACGGGGATCGGCGCGGGTCGCCGGAGGAATAGCTGTCGACAGCAGCGCTGGCAGCAACCGCGCCGGGCGGCGGCACGCTGACGTGGGCTGGCATGGACGAGGCTCCGAGCGTGCGGCCCGTTTCCGGACGAGGGCGGACGCGGTGCACAGAGCTTGTAAGCAAGACGTCGCCTGTTCGTCCGCAGCAGTCGGTCAAGGTGACGGAAGCGACAACCGCTTACCCAGCCAAGCCTCTGTCGACGGCTATACAGCGATCACCGCCCATGACATCCTTCCTGGGTGAACTCTGGCATCGATGCGGAATGGCGACCCTACTACGGAAGCATGCAGCATCAATTTAGATTTGACCCGCTCCACTACGGAGTTGGCGGGGCGCGGCAGCGAGAATTTAAGCAACGGGTAGGCGAAGAGCTACGTTCTTACGGGTTCTACTTTTCTGGAGAGGTTCGACTTAGGTGGCACCTCTTCCTTGATGAGCAGGACCGATGGGAGAGCCCGAGTGGTGCAGACGTCGACAACTTTGCGAAGTTGCTCAACGACGCAATAAAGGGTCCGGACGGCCTGCTCTTCGACGACTCGCAGGTTCAACGTTTGGAGATTGCCTGGCTGTCCGCCAGCGAAGGGGAGTACTTCGAACTAACGGTTCATTGCGGAATGGACGAATTTGTTGCGCGCCCAGCCAGTCTCTACGAGATGGGGGATGGCTTGTGGTATCCCATCCCAGATGACGCTATGGCGGTCCCTACTGCTAAGGCTTTACTGCTCCCCCAACTCGACTATATGACTTTTAGAACGAAGATGCTCCGCCATTATTTAAGGCAGGGGGGACTCCTGCGGCGAGAGGCGTTCCAGGAGGCTATGTTGGTACAACCGCTTGCCCGTGGCTTCCACTACTCACGGATCGCCGAGAGCGAGTTTCCCTTAGTGCGGCGACGGGAGTGGCAGGCGCAGCTTGGCAATCAGGCGACGCACTCTACAGATCCCGCACAGGAAGCAGAGCGGTTGGCCGTGGAGATACTTGCTGCGCGCCGCTCTTCCGCATGCGGCTGAGAAGCCTGCATGAGGCAGGGAATCCTCCGGGCTTTGCCGAGCAGCCAAGCAAGCAGCCAAGCCGGCGAGCGACAGCGAACGGTCACGGACCCTGACACCACGTCGAGCAGGATCGGCAGGCGGCGGATCAGCGCCTTGGAGCGACTCGTAATGCGTAGGTCGACGGTTCGATTCCGTCAGGCGGCTCCGTACGGAAGCCCAGGTCAACGACCTGGGCTTCGCCGTTTTCCGAGGTCGATCTCGCCGCCGTTCGTGGTGCCGGTCCTTAGATGGTCCTTGTTCCGTGCCGCGAACGCTTCGTCCAGGCGGTTGGCGACCGCGTCCAGGTCGTCACCGAACAGGTCCGCGTACACGTCCACGGTCATCGACGCCGCGGCGTGCCCGAGCCCCGGCTACAGGCATGTGACGAGACACCACCATTGCGCGGCAGGTCTAGTCGGCCGGGCACCAGCTGGCCGACGATCAGCGCCCTGTCGTGTCGATGTGCGGATACTCGAACAAGCACCGGACGGTGCGTCGGGCAGCCCGGGTCGCTGCGGCAGGCACGGGTCTGATCCACGAGGCTGGCGGTCAGTTGCGTTTCAGGCCAGCGAAGATGACCGCGAGCGTACGGTCCTGAAGCTGCTCGTCCCATCCCCCGTGCAAGGCCCCTTGGCAAACGCTGGCGAGAAGCGCCATCACTTCGGGTAGCCGTACTGGCGGGGCGACGGTTCCGGCGGCTTGGGCCTGTTCGAGCAGCCGGCCCACCGCCTCCTCCAGGTGACCGACTGCGTCGGGCAGCTGGATGTTCACCCCGGAACCGGCAAGCAGGTCGACGACGGTCTTCTTCGCTGCGGCCTGCGTCACCATGTGGGCAAAGAAGGCAAAAAAGTCTCGCTGTCCGGCTTCCTCGACTAGCTGTGTCAGCAGTCGCTTCATGATCGCGGCGAGTAGGTCGTCCTTTGTGGGGAAGTGGCGGAAGACCGTGCCGATGGCGACGCCGGCCCGCCGGGCCACCTCCTCGGTGGAGGCTCGGGGGCCGAACTCGGCGAAGACGGCCTCGGCGGCGTCCAGGATGCGTGCTCGGTTGCGCTGCGCGTCGGCGCGCAACGGCGGACCCTCTACCAAAATGAGTCTCCACTCACTATTCTCGGCACAAGTCGAGTGCCGACTCATTATCAGGGGGGACGACCGTGACACCAAGAGCGATCTTCGACGGCATGCGCGCCCAGTGGCTCGCCAACCAGTCCACCTTCGAGGCCGATCTGCTCGCGGACGACGTGGTGGTCGAGACACCGTTCGCCGCGCCCGGCCGTCCTACGCGTACCGAGGGAAAGCAGCAGGTGCTCGAGTACACGCAGGGGAGTCAGGCGGCGTTCCCGGTCCGATTCGATGACTGCCGCAACGTGGTCGTGCACGAGACCACTGACCCCGAGGTGATCGTGGTCGAGTACGAACTCGTCGGCACTCACACAGCCACCGGGGTAACCGCCTCGGCGCCGTTCATCGGGGTGCTGCGAACCCGGGACGGCAAACTGGCCCACTGGCGCGAGTACCAGCACACCGTCGCCATCGCTCAGTCCGTCGGTCATTAGCGCTTGGCGATCGCCTTGCCGGTAGTCGGTTCCGGTTTGTGGGTGGTGGGATGGCAGCGAGTGAGCGGCGTGGCGGCGCGCGAGAATCGGCGGATGGCGGGGGAGCGGTGAGAGAAGCCGGCCGGACCAGCGCTGCCAGGCGGGCATACCCGCTCAGGGCTCCCGTCGTCCGACGATGATCCCGCCGAGCCGGCTCTCTGCCGAAGTGACGGTGGTCTGCGAGTCGATCGTGAAGCCGCCCTGGCGCAGCCAGGCCGCTACCTGGGCCGGCTGCCGACGATGGACGTGCACGTTCATCGGGTGGCCGCCGTAGCCCTCCGTCTTGAGGGTGGTCTCGTCGCCCACGTGGAAGCCGAGCAGCAGTGGGCCACCGGGGCGTACCACCCGTCGGAAGTGGGCGAACACGACGCCGATCCGGTCGTCGGGGATGTGGATGAGGGAGTACCAGGCGACCAGGCCGGCGACCGAGCCGTCGGCCAGTGCGAGGTCGGTCATCGAGCCGACCTCGAACCTCAGCTCTGGGTGGTCCCGGCGGGCCACGTCGATCATCCCGGGCGAGAGGTCGATCCCGAAGGCGTCGATGCCGAGCGTGTGCAGGTGGGCGGTGATGCGGCCGGTCCCGCAGCCCACATCCGCGACCGGCCCGCCGCCGGCGTCCAGCACGAGTTCGGCGAACGATGCCAGAGCTGTTCGCTCGTGAGGTGCCTCCGCCAGGAGGTCACGCACCAGGTGCGCGTAGCTGACCGCGACCGTGTCGTAGGAGGTGCGGGTCGCTGTCAACCAGCAGTCGTCGTCCACCCGGCAACGCTAGAGCAGCGACACGGCAAGAGACCACTGTGGAGCGGTGGCGGTGCAAGTGTCGGCGGTGGTCGATATGGTCCGGCGGTGACCGTGACCACCGATGCCGCTGGCACTGCGACCAACCTCGACCCGGTGGTGGAGCGCAAGCTGCACGACATCGATCGGGAGGACATCCACGAGGTGACCGACGGGTCGGACGACGGCTTCCTCTACGCGCGAGGCTTCATCGTCGCCCTGGGCAGGGCGTACTACGAAGCGGTCCGCACCCGGCCGGCCGGTCGGGCTGAGCGGCGTCGCCGGAATCGACCCCGGGCCGGCCACATCGGTGGCAGTTCCGCCCGCGCCTAGTATTCGCTCATGGACGCAGGGGTTCCAGGGACGGCAGTCCGGCCAGGGCGGCGCGTCGTCGTCGCGTCCAGTGTGTTGCTGGGGCTGAGTGGCCTCACCCGGCTCGCGCAGGTGGCGGCCGAGGCGGTTCAAGAAAACACCTACTTGAGAGCGCACGAGCAGGTGGGCACGCCGAGTGGCTTCGCTGCCCTGCCGATGGTGTTCCTCATGGGCGTCGGCCTGGTCGTGGCGTTCACCGCCCTTGTCGTGCTGGCACTGGCGCTGGCCAATCTCGCCGGTCGAAACTGGACCCGGATCGTCACCTGGGTGGTCGGCGGCGTGACGGTAGCGGTGTCGGCCGGTTGGCTGTTCCTGGGCCTCATCTTCACCGCCTCGGGCGACGACACCCCGGAGAGTCCCGACGCGAGTCGGGTCGAGGAGGTCGCCGCTCAACTGATGCCCGGGTGGGCCGAGCCGGTCAGCACCGCGGCGGGGTTCGTGGCGTCGCCCGCGCTCCTGGTCGCCCTCGTCCTGCTCGCACTCCCACCCGCCAACGCCTTCTTCGGGGGGCGTGGCGGGGTGCAGGATCCGTCGTATCCGGCCGAGACCACCCGGCCCGACGGTGGGCGTGTTCCCCAGCGGGCCTAGACGCCTGATGCTCGTCCCAACCGGAGGTTTCGGCTGGGTCATCGGTCGACACCAGGTGGCCCCGAAGGGGCAGAGTGAGTGCGTGCTCAACCTCGGCGTCGCCGCACCGGCGGACGCGGACGCGGTCGTCGACCGGACGCGCGCTGCCGGCGCCGACGTGGTCACCGAGCCGACAGCACAACCCTGGGGGTACGCGGGAGTCTTCGCCGACCCGGACGGTCACCTGTGGATGGTCTCGGCCGATTCGGGGTCCTGAAAGCGTCGGTGGTGGTGGATACGGTCCATCGGTGACCGTGACCACTGATGCCCCTGGCACGTTGCCCACCCCCGCCGACGAGGCCCGGCTGTGGGCACTCATCGAGTCGGCGTGGGCCGAGTTGGGCGCGGAGCCTGCCGCGCTCCGGCAGGCCCTCGTCGAACGCGACCCGGCCGGCGACGACGACGATGACGACCCGTCCTCCGCGATCGACGACTGGCTGGACCGGTTTCTGGACCACCTCGGGCGGTTGACCGTCGAGCTGACCGGGCCGGAGTTGACCGATCTCGACCGGGTGGTGGAGCGCAAGCTGCACGACATCGACCGTGAGGAGATCCACGAGGTGACCGACGGGTCGGACGACGGCTTCCTCTACGCCCGAGGTTTCATCGTGGCCCTGGGGCGGGCGTACTACGACGCGGTTCTCGCCGACCCCTCGATGGCGCTGCCGGACGCCGAGTGCGAAGGCATGTGTTACTTCTTCGCCCACCTGCACAACGACCGGTTCGCTTCGTGGCCGGAGACCGGCTCGGGCATCTCGCGGGAGTCGTTCGGCAACCCGGCCGGCTGGTCGGCCTGACCGAAGCCCGGGTCGCACTGCCGAGGTGGGGGCTGCCTCCGTCGCGGCGGCTCAGAGCTCACACCTTTTCGAGCACGATCAAGCGGTACTCCAGCCAACGCCGCGACAATCCCGCCTGCAACGCCGAACCGCCGATCATGTTGGCCCAGAATGGCACCTCGACAAGACGATCGCGGAGCCGTGGAAGTACGGCTGTGGCGCCGACGGCCAGCTTGATCGCGCGGTCGCGGGGCCGACCGAGACGCAGGTACGGGGTGAGATCCAGGTCCTCGACCAGGCGCAGGCCAGCACGATCGGACATGGCGACCAGCTCGGCCACGGTATGCAGGCTTCCGACCCGCCATCCGGCGCGGAACTGGTCGAGACAACGCTCCCGGGCGGCGAGCCCGCGATCCTTCTCGGTCATCCAGTCGTCGCACAGAATGAGGCGGCCTCCCGGGCGCAGCCGATCCACCAGGGACGGGATCAGGTTCTCCAGCGACGGTGAATGGACCACCGCCTCCACGGCGACCATGGCGTCGTAGTGCGGTTCGGTGGGCAGCTCGGCGAAATCGGCGCAGATCACGTCACAGCGATCGGTCAGTCCTTCGCGGGCGAACCGTTTCGTTGCGATCTCGGCCTGCACCCGGCTGATGGTCACCCCGGAGACGAACCCGTCCACCTCGCGGGCCAGGCGAACCATCGTCCCACCGACGCCGCAGCCAAGGTCGAGCACCCTTGCGCCGTCCGCCGGGACGCACCCGCGCAGACGCTCGATCATCAGGCGGTTGACGGTGTCCATGGCCGCTGCCGCGTTCGCGACATCCGGCGTCCACACGCCACGGTGGATGGCGTCACTGCCCGGGCTCTCGGCAACCAGGAGGAACCGTCGGGTGTTGTCGTCGTAGTAGTCAGCGACACGACCGACGTGGCCCGCCGCGCCCTGCCCCGTTGACGAGCTCATCGACGAAAGCTATCAGCCAGCCCCTCGGGGTCATTGCCCTCGGTGAGCGAAGGTTGACGGAGCCGTTCAGACGTAGATCTTCGTGGCGTACTCCGGGCCGTAGTGCCGTTCCAGGTCTTCGAGGCTCTCCGTCGGGGCCTCGACCTCCTTGATCAGGCGTGCCCGGGACGGGAGTGCCTCGGGCTGCCAGGTCTCCGGCCGCCACAGCGCGGACCGCAGGAACGCCTTCGCGCAGTGGTAGAAGATCTGCTCGATCTCCACCACCACGGCGAGCACCGGCCGGTGCCCCTTGACCACCATGTCGTCGAACCAGGGCGCGTCGCTGACCAGGCGGGCTCGGCCGTTGATGCGCAGCGTGTCGGTCCGCCCGGGAATCAGGAAGAGCAGCCCGACGTGCGGGTTGTCGAGGATGTTGCGGTAGCCGTCGGCCCGCTTGTTGCCCGGCCGCTCGGGCAGCGCGATGGTCGTGTCGTCCAGCACCCGGGCGAACCCGGCCGGGTCGCCCTTGGGCGAGACGTCGCAGCTGCCGTCCGCGCCGGCCGTGGCCATCAGACAGAACGGCGAGGCGGCGAGCCACTCGCGGTCCCGCTCGTGCAGGCGGGCGCGGTCCTTGTTGGCGGCCCGCGCGTTCGGTACGCCGAGCAACTCGCGCAACTCCGCGTGTGTGGTGATCTCCACCGTCACGTGATCCTCCCTCAGCCGTTGATCCGGTGGCGGGCACCACCGTCGTCAGCCTAGGCCGCCCTGACCAGCGCGAGGTTTGTGCGGGGTTGCCGGGGGTACGGCCGGACCCGACGCGTTCGCCGCACGTGACCGTTCCGCAGGACGCCGAGCAGTGGAGGCCGGGAGATGGAGAGCCGACTCAAGGTACTGGGCCATCCGGTCCATCCGATGCTGGTCATGTTCCCGGTCGCGCTGCTGACCACGGCGGTGCTGTTCGACGTGGTCGACACCGTCGGCGGTCCCGACTTCCTCGGCGAGGTCGCGTACTGGAACATCACCGTCGGCCTGATCGGCGGCCTGCTCGCCGCGGCGGCCGGCTCGTTCGACCTGCTGGCGATCCCGACCGGCACCCGCGCCAAGCGGGTGGGTCTGCTGCACGCCGGCGCCAACGTCGCGGTGATCCTGCTCTTCGCCGCCGTGTGGGCGGTGCGGCTCAATGCCGATTCGCGGGCCGCTGGCGGCGCGTTGGTCGCCATCGAGGTGGTCGCGGTGGCGATCCTCGGCGTCAGCGCCTGGCTCGGTGGTGAGCTGGTCGACCGGCTCGGTGTGGGCGTCGACCGCGATGCCGGCCTGGACGCGCCCAGCTCACTTCGGCCGCCGACGGCCGCCCAGCGGATCGGAGAGGTGTGATGAGCGAGCAGCAGTTCGGTGGCTTCGGCCGGGGGTGGCGGGGCAGCCGGCAGCAGGGCTGGGACCCGATGGGCGAGTTGCAGTCGCTGCGCGCCGAGTTGAGCCGCCTGGTCGGTGGTCGCGCCGGGACGTCCGACGTCGAGTTGACCGAGACCTCGGACGGCTGGGAGGTCGTCGTCCGGCTGCCCGGGGTGGCGCCGGAGGAGGTGGCGGTCGAGTTGGACGACCGCGAGTTGTGCGTGCGGGCCCGCTCGGAGGCGGAGGTCAACGCCGACCAGGGCATCCCCGGCGGCTTCGAGACGCGCGGCTTCGAGTACCGGGTCACCCTGCCGTCGCGGGTCGAGCCGGACGCCATCGACGCGGTGATGGACCACGGCCTGCTCCGGGTCCGTCTGCCTCGGGCGACCCGACCCGCGCCGCGCACCATCACCGTGGGCCGCGCCGGGCCGCGCTCCGGCGACCTCTCCACGGGTACGCCGACGCCTGCCGATCCCGCCGCGGACCGGGAGCTGCACCGCCCGGACACCGCCGCTGAGATCGACCGGCCGTAGCCGGCCGGGTGGTCACCCCGTCCCTGCTCGGCCCGACCGTCGAGCGCCTTCCCGACGTGCGGCGGATCGCCGTGCTGCGGGCCAACGCGCTCGGCGATTTCATCTTCGCCCTGCCGGCGCTGGACGCGCTGCGCAGCGCGTACCCCTCGGCGGAGATCGTGCTGCTCGGTGCGCCGTGGCACGCGAAGCTCTGGCGCGACCGGCCCGGCCCGGTGGACCGGGTGCTGGTGGTGCCGCCGGCGTCCGGAATCCGGACGCCGGAGCCGGGCGAGCCGGAGTCGTCGATGGACGACTTCCTGGCCGCCGCCACCGGCGCGGAATTCGACCTGGCCGTGCAGATCCACGGCGGGGGCGCCAACTCCAACCCGCTGATCAGTCGGCTCGGTGCCCGGTTGACCGTCGGCCTGCGCGCCGACGATGCGCCGCCGCTGGACCGTTGGCTCCGCTACGTCTACTACCAGCACGAGGTGATCCGCTACCTGGAGGTGGTGGCGCTGGTGGGCGCGCCGGCCACCACCATCACGCCGACGCTGGCGGTGACCGACACCGACCGGGCCGAGGCCGCCCGGGTGCTCGGCCCGGCCGATCGTCCCCGGGTGGCGCTGCATCCGGGTGCCACCGACACCCGCCGCCGCTGGCCCGCCGAGCGTTTCGCCGAGGTGGCTCGTGCGCTGCATGCGGACGGCTACGAGGTGCTGGTCACCGGCACCCCGTCCGAGCAGGAGGTGGTGGACGGGGTTGTCGCCGCGGCGCAGGTGCCGGTACGCCCACAGGTGGGCACGCTCAGCCTCGGTGGGCTGGTGGGCTGCTACAGCGACTGCGCGTTGGTCGTCTCGAACGACACCGGCCCGCTGCACCTGGCCGCCGCGGTGGGCGCGCCCACGGTGGGCATCTTCTGGGTCGGCAACCTGATCAACGGGGCCAGCCCGCTGCGGGGCCGGCACCGGCCGATCAGCTCGTGGACGGTGCACTGCCCGGTCTGCGGGGTCGACTGCACACCGGGCATCTATCCCCACCGGCCCGGCGACGGCGAGTGCCCGCACCGGGACTCGTTCGTCACCGACGTACCGGTGATCGAGGTGCTGGAAGCCGCCCGGGAGTTGCTCACCCGGTAGGTCAGGCCGGCTGCGGGGTGTCCTCGTCGGCGAGGACGACCTCCCACGCCTCCACGTCCCGGTCGGTGACCGTGGTGGGGGACTCCAGGTGGTACGCGCCGCTGGGCAGGATGCCCGCGCCGCCGTAGCGGGACAACACCGCGAGCTGCGCTGCCACGTCCTCGCCCTGGTGGTTCTCCTGCACCCGACGCCAGAAGTCGAAGCCCCCGGCGTCCACCAGCTTGGCCCGGTCGTAGAGCACGCACCCGCCGATCCAGGAGACCTTGTACGCCCGCCACGCGCCCGGCGGCAACGCCAACTGCTCGGTGATGTGCAGCAGGTTGGCGGCCGAGTGGATCCGGGCCCGGTCCCACTCCGGGGTGCCGGGTCGGATCCGCTCCGGTGTGGGCGGACCGGCCCACTCCTCGTAGTGGCCGTGCGACTCCGGCCGCACGTCATCGGTGTACGAGAGCCCGTGCACACCGTTGCCGACGAACCCGCAGCCCAGCTCACCGATCGCGGTGACCAGTCGGTGCAGCGCACCCGGTTCCAGCCAGATGTCGTCGTCGAGGGTGAGGACGTACCGGGCGGCCGAGGCGGCGAGCAGGTACGCCCGGTGTTCGGCCAACCCTCGTCGGGGCAGCCGGCGGGTCAGCAGCACCGGGTGACCCCGCTGGCGCAGCGCCCGGACCATGGTGGCCGCGGCGGGTTGCGCGTACGCCGGATCCCCGTCGGACTGGTCGCTGACGACCACGCCGAAGCCGGGCAACCCGTCCTGGGCGGCGAGCCCGGCCAGGGTGACGGCCAGCTCGGCGGGCCGGTTCCGGGTCGGAATCAGCACGTCGACCAGCCGATCGGCACGGAACTCCGCCGCGGCCCCGAAGTCGAGGGGGCGGTTCACGACGCCTGGGTGCGGGTGCGCAGCGGGTCCGGCTCCCGGTCGTCGAGCTGTGGCGACGGGTCCTGACTGTGCGACCGGATCCGCTCGATGATCGCGGAGGTGGACCGGTCCGGCACGTACCCGAGGGTGCGCACCTGACCGCCCAGCCGGCGCACCAGCGGCGCCTCCGGCACCAGCTCCGGCGGATAGTCGCCGCCCTTGACGTACACGTCCGGTCGGACCGCCTCGATCAGCGCGGCGGGTGAGTCCTCCTCGAAGACCACCACGTGGTCCACGCAGGCGAGCGCGGCGAGCAGGGCACCCCGGTCCTCGACCGGGTTGACCGGCCGGTCCGGGCCCTTCAGCCGCCGTACGCTGCCGTCCGAGTTGACCGCGACGATGAGCAGGTCGCCCAACGCACGGGCCTGCTCCAGGTAGCGCACGTGCCCCCGATGCAGCACGTCGAAGCAGCCGTTGGTGAAGACCACCGACCGTCCCGCCTCGCGGTACTCGGCGACGATCGCGTCCAACTCGGCGCCGCCGACCATCGCGGGGTGGCTCGTGGTGCCGGTCGGCTGGTCGAGCGCGGCGAGAAGGTCGTCCCGCCGGCACACGCAGGTGCCGGTTTCCGAGACGGTGATGGTGGCCGCGAGCTGGGCGAGTTGGGCCGCGGTGGGCAGCGGCGCGCCGGCGGCCAGGGCCAACGTCATCGCCGCCAGGTACGCGTCACCGGCACCCACGGCGTGGCTCGCCGGCACCGGGGTGCTGTGGCTGCGTCGCGGCTCCCCGTCGGCACCGCCGACCACCGCACCCTCGGTGTCCAGGGTCACCGCGACCACGTCCGCGCCGGTGTGGGCACGCAGTTCGGCCAGGCGTGACTCGGCCAGGACGGCCCGGTCGACGCCCTCCCCGGCCCGGGTGTTCACTGTGACGCCGGTGCCGGTGACGCTGAGCCCGTCACCGGTGAAGGCCACCCGTCCCTCGCCCGGGGTGGGCTCGCCGACCGGTCCCGGGCGGTCGGCTCGGGCCAACTCGGCGGTGGCGTCGTCGGCGCGTACCGCGCCCGGGGCGGCGCCCGCGGTCATCTCGGAGGGCCCGTCGGCCGGGTCGCCGTCCGGGTGTTCCAGGTGCAGTTCCGTGCCGCCAGTCGGTCGGCTCGTACCGCCCGCGCGGGCCAACAGCCTTGTCGCCTCGGCGAAGCTGGGGGTGACCACTGTCGGCGCGAGCCCCCGCCAGTCGGCCAGGTCGTGGGCGTCCAGCGCGACAGTGGCGTACCGCTGGCGGTTCTCGACCAGCCACCCGCGGACCGGCGCGGGCAGCGCGCCCAGACCGTAGTCGCAGACCACCAGGGTCGGCGCCTCCCCACCGGCGGCGGCGCGCAACTCCTCGGTGGCGCAGCTCAGGGCGGTGAGCAGCCGGGTCACCCCGTCGTGGTCCAGGGCATCCTCCGGGTCGCCGGAGTCCTCGCGCAGCAGGATCTGGTTGCCGGCCAACATCCGCCGCTTCACCGGGGTGGGCCGTCCAGGCTGGTTGACCGTACGGTCCCAGACGCTCGCCCGGTCCAGGCAGTCGTGCAGTTCGTCCCCGGCGACGTCGGCGCCGACCGGTGCCACCAGCACCGCCCGGCCGCCGAGGGCGGCGACGTTGACGGCGGTGTTCGCGGCCCCACCGGCGGCGGAGATCCGCCGACGCAGGGTGAGGACCGGGGCGGGCGCCTCCCGGCAGAGACGGTCGGAGTCGGCGAACCGCCATTCGTCCAACATGGCGTCACCGACGATCAGGACTGGGCGTCCGAGCCAGCTCTCCACGACGGTGGCGAGCCGGCGCTGTTCCGCTGCTGCTCCTGCCATGCCTCCCCGGGTCCCCAGCGGCCTGGCCCACAAACCTGCGCGCCGACGGTCCCGTCGCTGGCCATGCGACATTCGATGGCTCCTGACCGGTCCGGGCCGGTCCGACGTCGTCCGGGCCGGTCCGACGCCGTCCGACCTGTTTCGGGCGTTCGTGGGCGGGAAGGGGATGGGGGTACCCCGGAGAGGAGATGTACCGAGATGGCAGCGACATTGCAGGGCAAGCGGATCGCCTTCCTGGCCGCCGACGGTGTCGAGGAGGTCGAGTACGTCCAGCCGCGAGAGGCGGTCGAGAACGCCGGCGCGACGGCCGAGCTGGTTTCGCTGAAGGCCCGTTCCATTCAGTCCTTCAACCACCTGGACCACTCCAAGACCTACGACGTGGACGTGACCGTCGA
The DNA here is from genome assembly GCF_040607895.1 of Micromonospora sp. NPDC005220. Lineage (NCBI taxonomy): Bacteria > Bacillati > Actinomycetota > Actinomycetes > Micromonosporales > Micromonosporaceae > Micromonospora > Micromonospora sp. NPDC005220. The sequence goes on along the minus strand of NZ_JBEXHP010000008.1, from coordinate 439 downwards.
CAAGGCGGACGCCGCCGGCTACGACGCGCTGGTGCTGCCCGGAGGGGTGGCGAACCCGGACTTCCTGCGGGGCGACCCGGACGCGGTGCGGTTCGTGAAGGCGTTCTTCGACGCGGGCAAGCCCGTCGGGGTGATCTGTCACGGCCCGTGGACGCTGATCGAGGCGGACGTGGTGCGTGGTCGACGAATCACCTCCTGGCCCACGCTGCGTACCGACCTGACCAACGCGGGAGCCACCTGGGTGGACGAGGAGTGCGTCACCGACGGCAACCTGACCAGCAGCCGCAACCCCGACGACCTCCCCGCCTTCTGCGCAGCAATCACCAAAACCTTCACCAAAACCCCCTAACCCCCCCCCCCCCCCCCCCCCCCCCCCCCCCCCCCCCCCCCCCCCCCCCCCCCCCCCCCCCCCCACGAACCCAGCTAAAAAAAATAGATT